>DATCBZ010000135.1:0-17871 GCA_036511555.1 Steroidobacteraceae bacterium | reverse complement strand
CCGCTTCGCTGGCTTTGAGTACGCAGCCTGCTGCTGGAAAGTACGGCTCGTTGCACGGCGTTACCTCAGCACCCATCCTTTGCCGGGGGAAACGACGGGGCGACAGGACACGGGGGTCTTTTTGCAGCTGGAACTCGCAGGTCTTGCCAGTGTCGGATCTGCGGCGGATGCTCTCTTGACGGAGGCCATCCCCGGTTACAAACCGAATAGTGTAATACATTGATATTTAAGGAATTCATCGTCATGCAGCGCATTCTCGCCGGACTCGCGGCAGCCATTCTGGTGCAGGGATTCGCCTTCGCCCAGACCCGCGATCTTGCCACCAAGGGAGTCTTGCTCGATCGCGTCGCGGCAGTCGTAAACGACGGGGTCGTGCTGTCGAGCGAACTTGACGAGCAGGTCGGCGCGGTTACCGAGCGCATGCGGGCTCAAAAGCTCGAATTGCCGCCGCAAAACGTACTGCGCCAGCAGGTCCTCGAGCGGCTGGTGCTCGAGCAGATCGAGCTGCAGCGCGCCGAGAAGGCTGGGATGAAAATTCCTGATGAAGCTTTGAATAATGCCCTGCAGGAGGTCGCACAGCAGAATCACATCGCGCTGTCGAAACTGCCCGAGGCGCTCGCCGCGCAGGGCATCGACTACCCCTCATACCGTATCAGCATGCGCAAGGAACTCACCTTGAGCCTCTTGCGGCAGCGTGACGTCCTGCAGCGCATCAGCATCACGCCGCGTGAAATCGATCAGTACCTAGAGAAGCAGAAGAACGCGCCATCGGCGGCGAGCGAGTACAACGTTTCGCACATCCTGATCGCGGTGCCGCAGGCGGCAACGCCGAATGAGCTCGAAACCGCCGGCAAGCGCGCCGACGAGGTATACGAGCGCGCCAAGGCAGGTGAGGATTTCGGCAAGCTTGCGGTCGCATTCTCCAACAGCCAGGACGCCTTGGAAGGCGGCGCTCTCAACTGGCGAAAGGGCACCGAACTTCCGACCTTCCTGACCGACACCGTCTTGAAATTGAAGCCGGGCGAGGTGGCTCAGCCACTGCGCACGCCCACGGGGTTTCATATCGTCAAATTGAACGAAATGCGCGGCGCCAACCAGCAGGTAATGGTCAACCAAATACACGTGCGCCACATATTGATGAAGACTAATGAGCTTGCGGACGATGCCACCGTGCGCCAGAAGCTCAGCGACGTGCGCGCGCGAATACTGAAGGGCGAGGACTTCGCGGGACTTGCGAAGACGACTTCGGAAGATCCCGGCTCCGCCTCCGATGGTGGCGATCTTGGTTGGACTGGCCCCGGCACCTTCGTTCCTGAATTTGAGCAGACGGTCGAGGGGCTGAAGGACAAAGAGATCAGTGAGCCCTTCAAAACACAGTTCGGCTGGCACATCGTGCAACTTCTAGGCAAGCGCGAGTTCGACAACACCGACGAGTTGAAGCGCAAGCACGCGGTTGATGCCATTCGCGCGAGCAAAGCGGACGAAGAGACTGAGCTTTGGCTGCGACGCCTGCGCGATGAAGCCTTCGTCGAATTCCGCGCCTGACCTACCGCGAATCGCGCTCACATGCGGAGAACCCGCTGGCATCGGCCCGGAGCTCTGTCTGGCGGTCGCGGGCGAGGAGTTCGCCTGTGAGCTTGTGTGTCTTGCCGACCGCGAACTCCTGCAGGAGCGCGCACGCGCCATAAAGGCGTCAATCAAGCTGCTGCCCTACGAGCCGGCCAGACGCCGAGCACATACGCCCGGCACGCTTGCCGTCTATCAGCATGCGCTTGCCACACCGAGCATTGCAGGCATCCTCGATGCGCGCAATGCAGCCTTTGTGCTGCGGATTCTCGATCGCGCAATCGATGGCGCGCTCGCGCACGAGTTCGATGCCATCGTGACGGCGCCGGTGCATAAAGGCCTGATCAATGACGCCGGCACGCCCTTCACGGGTCACACGGAATACCTGGCGCAGCGCACGCATGCGCCGCGGGCCGTGATGATGCTGACCAACGGTACGCTGCGTGTTGCACTCGTGACCACGCACTTGGCACTGAAGGATGTGAGTGCCGCCATTACTGTTGCAAGCCTGTGCGAAGTGCTGGAGATTCTGCATCGTGATCTGATCGCTCGCTGGGCACTTCGCACGCCGCGCATCGCGGTTTGCGGCTTAAATCCCCATGCGGGCGAAGGCGGCCATCTGGGTGATGAAGAGATACGGGTTATCGCTCCTGCGGTCGCGCGCATGCGCGCGCGCGGCATCCAGGCCACAGGCCCGGTGCCGGCGGATACGGTTTTCGTGCCGCAGATCCTCGCCCAGTACGACGCGGTGCTGACCATGTATCACGACCAGGGACTGCCCGTCGTCAAACACGCAAGCTTCGAAAACGCGGTCAACGTCACATTGGGACTGCCGATCGTGCGCACCTCCGTCGACCACGGCACCGCGCTTGAGTTGGCCGGAAGCGGACGGGCCGACCATGGCAGTTTCAGGGCCGCGGTGCACTTGGCGATTACTTTGTGCACCCAGCGCCAATGATCGACGTCACCGCGAGGCGCGCGCGGAAGCGTTTCGGCCAGCATTTCCTTCACGATCCGGCGCTCATCCGCCGCATCGTGCACGCGGTTGCGCCGCGCGGCGGCAGCGCCCTGGTTGAAATTGGCCCAGGGCGCGGCGCCCTGACGCAGCTACTCTTCGCGGCGAGCGGCGCGCTCGATGTAATCGAGATTGATCGCGATCTTGCGGCCGTGCTGCGCGAGAAGTTCGAGCACGAGCCGAACTTTGTGCTGCACGAGGCCGATGCGCTCGAGTTTGATTTTACTAAGCTTGCACGCGAACGCGGCGCGCCGCTGCGCATCGTCGGCAATCTGCCCTATAACATCTCAACGCCGCTCCTGTTTCATCTGCTGGCGAGCGCCGGCGTGATCGAGGATATGCACGTCATGCTCCAGCGCGAGGTCGTCGATCGATTGGCCGCACAACCCGGCGGCGCTGATTACGGCAGGCTCACCGTAATGCTCGCCCCTTGGGTGCATGTGCAGCGGCTGTTCGACATCGGGCCCGGAGCGTTTCAACCAGCCCCGCGCGTGTGGTCCGCGATGGTGCGCCTGACGATCAGAGCGCAGCCGGCATTTAGCATCAGCCCGCATTACGCAGCGGTTGTCGCGGCCGCATTCGGCCAACGCCGTAAGACCCTGCGCAACGCGCTAAAAGGGGTCGTAAGCTCGGCCAGCATCGATGCCTGCAAGCTTGACGGCGGCGCGCGCGCCGAGACGCTTGCGCCCGAGGCCTTCAACATATTGGCGCAGACGCTGGATACGTGCGCGAAATCCTAGCCTGAGGTAGGCTTCGTCTCGGCCGAGTGAGTTGTCTATGTCAGTCTATCGTCGCATTCTTGTTATCGTCGACCTTACCGAGGACAGCTTAGCAATTGGTCAGCGTGCGCAGCAGATAGCGGCGAGCGTCGACGCCGAAGTCGAGTTCCTGCACGTGGTTGAATTCGTGCCGCTTGAACCGGTAGGCGAGTCAACGCTCGTGCCGACGGTGCAGCTGGAAAACCAGCTCGCCGAGCGTGCGCGCCAGAATCTGGCAGCGCTTGCCGCTGAACTTAAGATGCCAAATGCGCGCTGTCAGGTCGAGGTCGGGATCGCCAAAGCCGACGTTGTCAGGATCGCGCGTGAGCGCAGTATCGATCTTATCGTGCTCGGCAGCCGCGAGCGTCACGGGCTTTCGATTCTCGTCAATTATACGGAGGATACAGTCCTGCACGCCGCGCCTTGTGATGTACTGGCCGTACGTGTCGGCAGCCCCGGGAAGTGAATGCTATGGACGAATCTATGGAAACGGTGATTCACAGAATCCGCGTCGATGTCGAGACGAGCTATCTTGATGAGCAGTCCGAGCCACGCGAGAGCCGCTACGTATTCTCCTACACGATCACCATCCAGAATGAAGGCCACGTACCGGCGCGACTTCTCACGCGACACTGGCTCATCACTGACGCCAACGGCAAGGTGCAGGAAGTGCGCGGCGATGGCGTCGTCGGAGAACAGCCATACCTTAAGCCCGGGCAGGGCTTTCGTTACTCAAGCGGTGCCGTCATCGAGACGCCCGTGGGCGCAATGCAGGGCAGCTACCAGATGCTAAGCGACGACGGCCAGCGCTTCGATGCTTCGATCCCGCCGTTCCGGCTCGCCATGCCGGGTGTCCTGCAGTAGAGATCGCTTGGCACGCTACGCCATCGGCGACGTGCAGGGCTGCTATGCCGAGTTGCGGGCGCTGCTTGCGCAGCTGAACTTTTCGCAAGACCGGGATCAGCTGTGGCTCGTGGGCGATCTCGTCAATCGCGGTCCGCAATCGCTGGAAGTGCTGCGCTTCGTGCGTGCGCTCGGCGACAACGCCATTGTCGTACTCGGCAATCACGATCTGCACCTGCTCGCGCTTGCCCATGATCGGCGCAGCAAACGCCGCTCCGGCGACACCCTGGATGCGATATTTGACGCCCCCGACCGCGACGCAATCCTTGCTTGGCTGCTGCAGCGGCCGCTTGCGCATTTTGATGCGGCACACGGCGACCTGATGGTGCACGCCGGCGTCATTCCACAATGGAGTGCCGCCTTGACCGTTGAGCTTGCGGGCGAAGTTGGCGCGGCGCTCGCGCACGATGCGCACGAGTTTTTCGAGCGCATGTACGGCGACCGCCCCGACCGCTGGAGCGATGATTTACGCGGTATGGAGCGCATGCGCTTTGCGGTCAACGCGCTCACGCGCATGCGGCTGTGTACCGACGATGGACGCATTGACCTGAAAATGAAGGGGCCGCCGAAGGGCGACCGTCACCCCTTCAGGCCCTGGTTCGAGCATGAGATGCGCAGCACTCGCGACGTACGGGTTATTTTTGGGCACTGGTCTGCACTCGGATTCGTTCAGACTCACGGTGTCGTGGGACTCGACAGCGGCTGTATCTGGGGCGGCGCACTCACCGCACTTAACCTTGATGCCGAGGATCCACCGGTCGCTGAGCCGTGCACGCGCTTCAGCGCGCACCCCAGCGCACAGTAATGTGCACGGTGGTCAGCGTGTAGACGCCGGGTGCGAGCTCAAGGTCGACGGGCTGTCTGCCCTCTTGGACAACCGGCATCACCACACGCTCCTCACCGCGCACTTCAAGCACGCCAATCGCTCCAGGCGTCACGCGAAACGCCAGACGCACCGGCCATTGCGTTCCGCTGCGCGGCGTCAATATGAGACTACCCTCCCCCGACGCGTCGTGCAGGTCGATGAGCAGGGTGTTGCGTTTCCAGTACTGCGGAAAATCCGCCCGGTTGCCATTGCCGGCAACCTCGCCGAGTTCCAGGACGCTCGTCGGCGCCGCCGGCGTCTGGTGGCCAAAGGGCCAGCGCCCGGAGAGATGACTGCAGCCCGTAAGTAGCACCGCCGTCCCCATAAGCGCGGCCAATCCCAGCCCATTTCGCCGATTTCTAGTTGCCATAACAGAACCCCTCAACTCTTGCGTACCATACGCCGATCATCTTCGGGACACACCCCATGCCATCCCTGCAGCCGCTCAATCTCAAACGCTGGATCGACGAGCACCGCGCGCTCTTGAAGCCGCCGGTCGGCAACAAGCGCATTTTCCGCGACAGCGAGTTCATCATCATGGTCATAGGCGGCCCCAATAGCCGCCGCGATTACCACGTCGATCCGGCCGAGGAGTTTTTTTATCAGTTGGAAGGCGATATCGTCTTGAAGACCATGCAGGACGGCCACGCCACAGACGTGCCGATCCGCGCCGGAGAGATTCTGCTGTTACCACCGCGCGTACCGCATTCCCCGCAGCGCGGCGCCGGTACGGTCGGACTCGTGATCGAGCGTGAAAGGCGCCGTGGAGAACTCGACGGCTTTCAGTGGTACTGCGAGCACTGCGACAAACTCTTGTACGAAGAGTTCATACCGGTCACGGACATCGAAAAGGATCTACCCGCGTTGTTTGCGCGTTTCTACGCAAGCCGCTTGCACCGCACCTGTAAAAGCTGCGGCACGGTCGCAGCAGCGCCAGCCGGCAGCGCGAGCTCTTAAGCCATGGTCTTTGCAGCAAGTCTTGCCTGCGCGCGCGCCCTGGACGAAGCCGATGCCCTCGGACCTTTTCGTGATCGGTTCGAACTGCCGCGCGGCCGCGACGGCGAGCCACTCATTTATCTTTGCGGTCATTCCCTGGGGCTGATGCCGCGCGACGCGCGCACGCGCGTGATCGAAGAACTCGACGCGTGGGGCGCACTGGGTGTGCGAGGTCATGAGTCTGGAGCGCGTCCCTGGATTCCCTATCACGAAAACCTGAGTGCCGGACTTGCTGAGCTTACGGGCGCATCAGCGCACGAGGTGATAGCGATGAATTCGCTCAGCGTCAATCTGCACCTGATGCTGGCGGCTTTCTACCGGCCGCGCGGCAAGCGCAGGAAAATCCTGATTGAAGCGGGAGCATTTCCGTCTGACCGGCACGCGATCGTCTCGCAGCTCGCGTGGCACGGTTTTGATGCGCAGGACACTCTGATTGAGCTTGCGCCCGCGGCCATTGAAGAGGCGGTTTCGGAGGAGGAGATCGAGGGGACGCTTGCGCACTTGGGAGCCGAGATCGCAGTTGTGCTGTGGCCCGGCGTGCAGTACCGCACCGGCCAAGCCTTCGACCTCGCACGCATCACCCGCGCCGCACGCCGCGCACGCTGCCTGGTCGGCTTCGATCTTGCGCATTCGATCGGCAATGTGGAGCTGTCCTTAAACCGCTCGGGTGCGGATTTTGCCGTTTGGTGCAACTACAAATATTTGAATGCCGGGCCGGGCGCCATTGGCGGCTGCTTCATTCACGAGCGGCACTTGGGCGCGATGGTACCGCCGCATCTCACCGGTTGGTGGGGCCACGAAGCAGCAACGCGCTTTCTCATGCGCCCGCAGTTTCGCGCCGCCATGGGCGCCGCCGGCTGGCAGATCAGCAATCCGCCCATTCTGTCCGCTGCGCCACTCATGGCCTCGCTTGCGCTCTTCAGCGAAGCGCGGCTTGAACGATTGCGCATCAAATCAATCGCCCTGACAGGATTTTTGGAATATCTGCTGGATGAGCTTGCGCCGCGAGTGCGGGTTATCAGTCCACGCGATCCGGCCGAGCGCGGCTGCCAGCTGTCGTTGCGAGTAGCAGGCGGTCATGAGATCTTCGAGCGCTTAAGCGCCGCCGGTGTAGTCTGCGACTGGCGTGAGCCCGATACGCTGCGCGTCGCGCCCGTGCCGCTCTACAACCGTTTTGAAGACGTCTGGCTCTTCCGCGAACATTTGCTGCGGGCATTGGGAACCACGACTTGACGCCATTGCGAGGACAGTCGGTCAGCATTGTCGGCGCGGGGCTTGCTGGATCCTTACTGGCGCTGCTCCTCGCGCGACGCGGCTTTACCGTCACTTTGTACGATCGCGGTTCCGATCCGCGCGCCGAAGTTCCCGCCGCGGGCCGCTCCATTAACCTCGCGCTCGCCGCCCGCGGCATCCGCGCGCTCGAGCGCGCCGGCATCATGCAGGACGTGAAGCCGCTCTTGATCGCGATGCGCGGGCGCATGCTGCACGATCGCAGCGGTAACTGTGAGCTGCAGCCTTACGGCCAGAAGGACGATGAAGTCATCTACTCCGTCAGCCGCGCGACGCTGAACGTGAGCTTGCTTGAACGCGCGGCTCGGCATCGCGAAGTGAGCATCAAATTCGGACACACTTGCCTTGCGGCCGATTTGGACCGGGATGTGCTGCGGTTCCGAGACCTCGCCTCAAGTCTCACGTATGAGACGCGTCTGACGCCGAGCATTGCGACCGACGGTGCCGGCTCCGCAGTGCGCAGCAGTCTCGCCGCCGCACGCGCGGTGCACGCGCGCGAGGAGCTCCTCGATCACGACTATAAAGAACTCAGCGTCCCGGCTCGCCATAACCGCCACGCGCTGGCTTCCGATGCGCTGCACATCTGGCCGCGCGGTGGATTCATGCTGATTGCGTTGCCCAATACCGATGCTAGCTTCACGGCGACGCTATTTCTGCCGCGCACCGGCGCGGCGAGCTTTACCGAACTTTCGACGCCCGCGCGCATCAATGCATTCTTCAGCCGCGAGTTCCCGGACGCAGCCCAACTGATGCCCGATCTCGTCGACCAATTCATGCGTCATCCGCTTGGACTCCTGGGCACCGTGCACACCTCGCCCTGGCACGTCGAGGGTCACGTGCTGCTACTCGGCGACGCCGCGCATGCAATCGTGCCGTTTCACGGCCAGGGCATGAACGCAACGTTTGAAGATTGTCTGGTGTTCGACGCCCTCATGGAGGAGCACCAGGACTGGGCAACGCTGTTTCAGGATTTCGAGCGGCGGCGGCGGCCGAATGCCGAGGCCATCGCGCAGATGTCGCTCGAGAATTACGTCGAGATGCGCGACACCGTGCTCGACCCGGCATTCAAACGCCATCAGGAGCTCGCGCTCGAACTTGAGCGAAGATTCCCTGATCGCTTCATCCCACGCTATTCGATGGTGATGTTCCATCCGGAAATTCCCTATGCCGAGGCTTTGCGGCGCGGCAATGTACAAGCGAGCATCGTCGCCGCGGTCGAGAGCGACCCCCAGTGCGCCGCGACGCTGATACACGAGCGTCTGTCAGCCCTCAAGTAACGAGGAGTCGCGCCGCGCTTGTCTTTGGCGCTACCCGAGCGCGACGTCAGGGCGGACGCCGCACCAGCGTGCGGAAAGTCATTGCATATTTGTTATGCGCATCGGCTGCCTGCGAGCGCGTCTCGAGTTCGCGCCACTCATTCGCCGCCGGTGTCGGGAAGAGCGTGTCTCCAGGCATGTGCGCGTGGATTTCGGTCAGATAGATCCGCTGCGCAAGCGGCATCATGAGTTGAAAGAGATCGGCGCCGCCGATGACAACGAGCTCGGTGGCGTCGCGTACCTGGCGGAATCCCTCTTCAAGACTGTGTACCGCGATCACTCCGGGCGCCTGCCATGCGGGGTTTCTCGTCAGGACGAGATTGAGGCGGCCGGGCAAGGCTCGACCGATCGAGTCGTATGTGCGTCGGCCCATCAATATGGGCTTACCCAGCGTTATCCTTTTGAACCGCTGCAGATCCGCAGGCAAGTGCCAAGGCAACGCATTGCCGTTTCCGATGACGCCGTTCGTCGCCCGCGCGACCATCAGGCTGATCGACAGGCCAGCGGGCTTGCCGTCGGGGCTCATACCTCCACGGCCGTCGTGAGGATGACGAGCCCGCGGGACGGCATGCGGAAGAACTCCGCCGCCTGAGTGCTGCGCCGCTGCATGCGCGCGAACAGCCGGCGCTCGATGCCCGGCAGGCCGAGCCGCGGGCGCGCGCGCACCACATGCTGACCGACGAAGAACGAACAATCTTCTACAAAGACGCGCAAACCGCGCACCCGACAGGCTTTCAGCGCATCACCAACCGCCGGAGTTTCCATGAAGCCGAAGACGGCCGTCACGGCCCACAGTCCGGGCAGCAGCTCCTCGACGCGTACGCGATCGGCCGGATCCTGACGTGGCGTGCGCGTGATCTCGATATTGAGAACCAGAATGCGCTCGTGCGCGACGTGGTTGTGTTCGAGATTGCGGATAAGAGCAGACGGCACGATCGCCGCATCGCTTGCGAGGAATACGCCGGTTCCGGGCACGCGCGGAACATCCTTGAGAAGTTTGGCGAGATCCGAGCGTGGCAGCGCCATGCGCGACAGCGCAGCACGCAAGTGCGTGCGGCCATTACGCCAAGTGCTGAACACGCCAAACAACATCGCGCCGAGGGTGAGCGGAATCCAGCCACCGTGATTGATCTTGGTAAGATTACCGGCAAGGAACACACAGTCCGTGACGAGAAACAGGCCAAACAAAGTCGCGACCAACCATTTCGGCCAGCTCCACTGCTTCATGGCGACGAATGCGCCCAGGATCGTCGTCACGATCATCGTGCCCACCACAGCAACGCCGTAGGCATTTGCCAATGCATCGGACGAACCGAACCCAATGACAAAGGCCGTCACGGCGATGAACAGCAGCCCGTTGATCACCGGCACATAGATCTGCCCAAGCTCGAGCGCCGAGGTCTGCAGCACGCGCATGCGCGGCAAGAGATCAAGCTGCACGGCCTGTCGCGCCACCGAGAATGCCCCTGAAATTACCGCTTGCGATGCAATCACTGTCGCGGCCGTGCCGAGCACCAGCATGAAAGGCAGCGAGGCGGTCGGCATCAGTACATAAAGCGGGTGCTCGACAAACTTGCCCGCCCCGAGCATCAGCGCGCCCTGGCCGTAGTAATTGAGCAAGAGCGACGGCCACACCAGAAAAAACCACGCCAGGCGCACGGGTGTCTTACCGAAATGCCCCATGTCTGCGTACAAAGCCTCCCCGCCCGTGAGGGCGAGAAACACGGCACCCAGAATCGCCAGCGCGACCCCCGGTTGATGCACGAGCAGCGCTATGCCATAGCGCGGATCGACAGCCGCCAAAACCTCTGGATGCCGCGCTATGGATGCGGCGCCCGAGGCTCCCAGCACCACAAACCAGGTGACCATGATGGGCCCGAAGAGGCGCGCCACGCGCGCCGCCCCGCGCCTTTGAATCGCGAATAAGGCTGCCAGCACCCCAAGCGTAATCGGCACCGTCGTAGTCGCAAGCGATGGATCAAGGAGCTCAAGTCCCTCGACGGCACTGAGCACAGACACGGCCGGAGTAATCAGTGCGTCGCAGAAAAAAAGTGCGGTCCCGGCAAGCGCAAGTCCGATCAGTAACTGCGAGCTGCGCGCTGCGGGCACCAGGCGCCGCTGCGCAAGCGCGAGCAGCGCAAGAATGCCGCCCTCGCCCTCGTTGTCGGCACGCATCATGACGACGACATATTTGACCGTTACCGATATCAGCAGCGCCCAGAAGATGAGCGACAGCACGCCAAACACCGCCGCGGCCGCATGCGAACCGGTTGCCTTCAAGGACAGCTCGAACGCGTAGATCGGACTTGTGCCGATATCGCCATAAACAATACCGGTGACGCCGATAAGCGCGGGCAGCGTGCGTTTCACGAAGCTGTGTTCATTTGTGAGCGCGCGACTTCGCGACGGTCGATTTTTTAGGTTTCAGCCGCTTTTTCCTTTTTGCCGGGCGCTGCGCTGGCCACAGCATCGTACCGCGGCAGGATTTCGCACCGCAGCGACAGGCGAACACCTCATCGACATTGGGAGGATCGTCGGCATCGCGCTGAATCTGATAGTCGTAGGCCAGCTCCTCAGCCGCGGCTATGTTGCGGGTCGCCTCGATGAACACACGCCGGTCTTGCGTGACCGACTCGCAATTCGGATCGCACGAGTGATTTATGAAGCGTGCGTCGTTGCCATCCACGCCCGCATCAATCACAGTTCTGCGATCGACGATGAAGAGAAAGGTGTGATTGTCATTCTCGTCTTTGTCGTCATAGCGGCGGTCCGCTTCTGCATGCGTGACGCGCTCGCCCAGGTATTCAACGATGCGCTTGCCCTTCTTGATCGCACGGGTTGCGAACACGCCCAGGCCATGCACTCTTGAACGCCGCACCTTGAACAGCGCTGGCTTGGTGCTCTTTGCAACTGCCATGGCTAGACCGCCACCGGTGCGGCGATTGCCGCATGATGCTGATAGTTCACGAATTCAAAATCCTCGTACTGGTAGTCGAATATCGAAGGCGGCCGACGCCGGATACGTAGCTGTGGAGGCGGGTACGGTTGACGCGCGAGCTGAGCGTCGGCCTGCTCAAGATGATTCGCGTACAGGTGACAGTCGCCGCCGGTCCAAATGAAGTCGCCCGGTTCCAGGTCGCACTGCTGCGCAAACAGGTGCGTGAGCAAAGCATACGAGGCGACGTTAAATGGCACGCCCAGAAACAAGTCCGCGCTTCTCTGATACAACTGGCAAGACAGGCGTTTGTCCGCCACGTAAAACTGGAAAAACGCGTGACACGGCAAGAGCGCCATGCGGCTGAGTTCCCCGACGTTCCAGGCGCTGACGATAATCCGCCGCGACTCGGGGTTAGTGCGCAAACTCTCGATCGCCTGAGCGATCTGGTCGATCGTGCGCCCATCAGGGGCAAGCCAGGCGCGCCACTGCTTGCCGTACACCGGCCCAAGTTCACCGTTTGCATCGGCCCATTCATTCCAGATGGTTACGCCATGCTCGTTGAGATAGGCGACGTTGGTGTCGCCGCGCAAGAGCCATAAGAGCTCGTATATAACGGAGCGCAGGTGGACTTTTTTGGTCGTGACGAGCGGGAACCCCTGAGCCAGGTCGAAACGCAGCTGGCGGCCGAACACCGAGAGCGTGCCCGTGCCGGTGCGATCATTTTTCCGGGCGCCGGCGGTGCGCACATCGCGCAGCAGCTCCAGATACGGTCTCATTAGGCGATGCTGGTGTTGCCGGACGGAATGCGGCGCTTATAGGCGACGATGAGCAAAATCACGCCGATGATGATCATCGGAAACGACAGGATCTGGCCCATCGTGATCCAGCCTTGCAAGAGGTACCCCAAGTGCTCATCCGGCACGCGCACGAACTCGATCAGAAAGCGCGCCGTCCCGTAGATGATGAGGAATAACCCGGAAGGGGCAAGCCGCGGACGCGGCCGTGAAGTAAACCACCACAGAACGACGAACAGCACCAGTCCCTCCAAAAACGCTTCGTACAGCTGCGAGGCGTGGCGCACCTGGCCGTTCACCTGAAAACCCCACGGTACGGTGGTGGTCTTGCCCCAGAGCTCGCCATTGATGAAGTTACCGATGCGGCCGGCCAGGAGACCGATTCCGGGCAACGGGGCGCCAAAGTCGAAGACATCGCCGACGTTACGGCCCTGACGGACGGCGAAAATCGCTATGGCGGCGAGCACCCCAAGAAGTCCGCCGTGAAAGGACATACCGCCCTCCCAGATCTTCAATGGGTACCAGGGGTCGTTTTCCCAGTAGCTCAAACCATAGAACAGGACATAGCCGATGCGGCCGCCGAGGATGACTCCCAGCATCGCGTAAAACACGAAATCGTCGACATCGTTCGTTTTCCAAGTCGAGCCCGGCCGCGCAGCCCTGATGCGTGCAAGCCACCAACCCGCCCCGAATCCGATGAGGTACATGATCCCGTACCAGTGCACCTTGACCGGGCCAATTTCGATCGCAATGGGGTTAAAGGCGTGGTATTGCAGCATAGGTAAATTGTAGCCGTTTCATTCTAGAAGGGCATGTTCGAGCCGCCGCCAAAGTCGGGGCTATGCGTCGTCGCGGATCACGCGGCAGTAAAACGCCTTCAAATATCGCGTTTCGGCAATCGCCGGGTGCACGGGGTGGTCTGCAGATTGGCCGCCACTTTCCAGGATTTGTACGAAGCGCGCGCTATGCCGCGCAGCGCTCTGTACCGCCCCTGCAAGTTCATCCGCCGCCAAGTGATAGGAACAGGAGCAGGACACCAGCAAGCCGTCACCCTCGAGCAGATTGAGCGCAAGTTGGTTGAGTTTGCGATATGCCGCAATGCCCTGCGGGATGTCTTTTTTTCGCTTGATGAATGCAGGCGGGTCAAGAATCACGACATCGAAGCGCCGGCCCTCTTCGCGTAATTTCTTCAACGCATCGAAAGCATCGGCGCGCAGCGTCTCAATCTCAACTGCGTTGCCTTGCGCGTTCTGGCGCGCGAAGTTGAGCGCCAGCTCAGACGAATCAACACAGCAAGCCGTAGCAGCGCCGTGCTTGAGCGCCGTGACGGCCCACGCGCCTGCGTAACTGCACACATCGAGCACCCGTGCGCCGTGCGCAAGGTAGGGGATGAGACGCCGACGGTTTGCCGTTTGATCGTAGAACCAGCCGGTTTTCTGCCCCTCGCGCAGCGGCGCCGCAAAACGCAGCCCCGCCTCAACCACTTCGACTTGGTCCGGAACGGTGCCGAACGCGACCTCGACGTACTCGGAAAGCTGTTCAAGATCGCGCGCGCCCGAATCGTTCTTCCACAGAAAACCGGCGGGGTTCAGTACCTCGCGCACCGCCTCTTCGACATCGCTTTTCAGCGCTTCCATGCCCGCCGTAGAGATCTGTCCTACAACGATGCTGCCGTAACGGTCGAGCACAAGCCCCGGCAGCGCGTCCGACTCTCCGAACAGCACCCGATCATAAGGATCACTGCCGAGGCGCTGGCGCAGTGCCAGTGCCGTCTTCAGCCGCTCGATGAGAAGCGCACGATCGAGCCTCTGCCCGGGATTCTTACTGACGATCCGTGCGCAGATCAGGGCGTGCGGATTCACGTAGGCAAGGCCCAGAAACTGCTCGCGGTCGGACTGGATTTGAACGGCAGCGCCCGCTTTAAAGCCAACCAGAGGAGTCGCCGCATTATCGATTTCGTTGCTAAAAACCCAAAGGTGACCGGCGCGGATCCGCCGATCCTCTCCGCGCTTGAGCCGCAACACGGGCAACGGCGGAGAAATTGCGGAATTTGGCATGAAATCAGCAGCGATCGGCCGGCGGCGCAGCGAAGTATACAGAAACACCATGCCGCAACCGCGTGCTACGCGGCGCCGAGCCGTTCCAACACCCAGCGCAGCGCCGTAGTTTGAGCGGTCAATTCTACGTCAAGGGTTCTATGGACTTTTCTGTCGGCCAAGCCGCCACTGTCGCCCTTATACCGGCACATCATATCAAGAGCCTGCAACGAGCATAAATGCGCAGCGTACGCAGCGCCTGCGAATGCTCGGTGCCGAAACCCAACCGACAGCGCATTGCAAAAATCATCTGCCTCTTTGCGCCGCATCGCGCGTACATATCGAACCTACACACGACCTCGCGCACGCCGACCATCGCCTCTTCGCGCAACGCGTGGGCTTAGCGTGATTACGGGCGGTGCGTTTCACCGCCAAGTCATGCCCGCTTCACCAGACCCGTCGCGGATCAAACAGCTATAATCGATCTCGGCACATTTTGGCCCCGCACTAGCCGGGTAGGTGCGCATGGATCATTTGAAATTCGCATTTGGTACGGCTCACGATAGAGGGACCGCGAGATAAAAATGAGCGCAGGTCATCTCAAGGCTGACGGCACGCCGAAGTACAGCAACCATCTGGCCGCGGAGACGAGTCCGTACCTGCAACATCATGCGCATAATCCCGTGGACTGGTATCCATGGGGCGAAGAGGCCTTCAAACGCGCGCGTGCTGAAGGCAAGCCCGTGCATCTGAGCATTGGTTATAGCGCCTGCTGGTGGTGCCGAGTGCTTTCCGAGGAGAGTTTTGAGGATGAGACGACCGCGCGCCTCTTGAACGAGAACTTCGTCAACATCAAGGTCGATCGGGAGGAGCGACCGGATATCGACCGCATCTATCAGATTGCACAGCAGATGCTGACGCAGCGATCCGGTGGGTGGCCGCTGACGATGTTTCTGACACCCGACGACAAACGGCCATTCTTCGGCGGCACTTATTTCCGGGACACGCCGCGTCACGGCATGCCGTCGTTTCGCGATGTGCTGCAGCGCGTGGCCGCATACTACCGCGAGCAGGAGCCTGCGCTGCGCGAGCAGAGCGAAGCACTGGTGCGCGCATTTGCAGAGCTCAATCCAGCTCCGGCGGCGGCCGGCACAGCGCTCACGGCTGCGCCGTTGCAACTCGCGCGGCGTCTACTGGAGCGAACATTTGATACCGCGTACGGCGGCTTCGGCGGAGCGCCGAAGTTTCCGCACCCCGGTTCCATAGAACGACTGTTGCGCGACTGGAGTGCAACGAAATTCAAATCCGCACCCGACGTGCAGGCTCTCGATATGGCGGCCCTGACGTTGCAGCGGATGGGCGCAGGCGGCATCTACGATCAGCTCGGCGGCGGCTTTTCCCGCTACAGCGTCGATGCCAAGTGGATGATTCCACATTTCGAGAAGATGCTGTACGACAACGGTTCACTGCTCGCGGTCTACGCCCAAGCCGCACTCGCAACCGGCGAGGCATTTTATCAGCACATCGCAGTTGGCGTCGCGGATTGGGCGCTGCGCGAGATGCAAGCTCCGGAGGGCGGTTTTTACTCAAGTTTCGATGCGAGCTCAGAGGGCCATGAAGGTAAATTCTATGCATGGGATCGGGACGAGGTGCGCGGCGCGCTGACGGCGGATGAATACAAAATGTTCGCGCCGCGCTTTGGCCTTGACCGCACTGCAAATTTTGAGAGCCATTGGCATTTGCACGTTTTTCAATCGGTGGAGGCCATCGCCGCCGCCAGCAAACGCTCAAGCGTCGAGGTCGAATCGCTGCTGGAGAGTGCGCGTGCAAAACTGCTTGCGATTCGGCAACAGCGGGTCTGGCCCGAGCGCGATGAGAAGATTCTGGTGTCCTGGAATGCCCTGATGATCCGCGGCTTGGCGATCGCTGCGCGCGCATTTGGGCGCGACGATTTCGAAGTATCGGCAAGTCGCGCGCTGGACTTCATTCGCAGCAGCATGTGGCGCAATGGTCGCCTGCTTGCGACTTACAAGAATGGGCGCGCGCATCTGAATGCCTATTTGGACGATTACGCCTATCTCGCCGACGCCATTCTGGAACTGCAGCAGCTGCGCTTTCGCGCCGACGAGCTCGCCTTCGCTCAGGAACTTCTCGAAGTTCTGCTGCAGCACTTCGAAGACCCGGCCGCCGGCGGCTTCTTCTTCACCTCCGACGATCATGAAGTACTGATGCATCGCTCAAAATCCTTGAGCGATGATGCAACTCCGGCGGGCAACGGCATCGCCGCGTTCACCTTGCAGCGCATGGGCTATATCTTGGGAGAGAGGCGGTATTTCGACGCTGCCGAACGCACGCTGCGGGCCGCATGGCCGGCGCTTGAGCGCTATCCGCAGGCGCATACGAGCCTGTTGCTTGCTCTCGAGGAGCTGCTGGCTCCCACCGAAGTCGTGATTCTAAGAGGTGCAAGTGGCTCAATTGCGGCCTGGCAGCGGGAGCTTGCGAAGACCTATGCGCCGCGCCGCCTGGTACTCGCAATCTCCTCCGGCGCAACTCACCTGCCGCCGGCGCTCGAGGCCAAGAGCGCGCAGGCAGATGCGATCGCCTACATTTGTCGCGGCATGACCTGTACGGCGCCGATTGCCTCTCTAAGCGCTCTTGCGCAGGACCTCGGCGACAGCGCGCGCAACGTACTCTAGATTGCCAGTATGCAGGCCCGCGATATTAAGGCGGCTGTCGTTCGTCATGTAAACGTGGTGCACTTCGCGCAGTGCGCGCACCTGTGCCGTATCGATCCCGAGCAGCGAGAACATACCGTGCTGGCGCGTGATGCAGCTGAAGTCGCGCCCGGGACAGGCCGTAATCAATTGCTGCACGAACTCGTGCCGCAGCGCGGCCATGCGCACCCGCATCCCCTCGAGTTCTGCGAGCCAAGAGCTCCTCAGTTCATCGTTCGTCAGAACCTCGTGCACGATCGCAGCACCGTGATCAGGCGGCATCGAATACATCGTGCGGGCGATGCGCGAGAGGTGGCTGAGCGCTGCATGGGCACCGGCCTGCGATGCGCTCACCACATGCAACGCACCGGCACGCTCGCGATACAACCCAAAATTCTTTGAGCAGGAGCCGGCGATCAGTACCTCGGGCAATTCCGCAGCGAACAGGCGGATCCCGAATGCGTCCCGCGCAAGACCCAATCCCAATCCCTGATAGGCCATGTCGATGAACGGCAGCAGTGCGCCGCGCTTAAACACCGGCAGCAGTTCGTGCCATTGCTCTTCAGTAAGATCGGCGCCGGTGGGGTTATGGCAGGAGGCGTGCAGCAGCACGACGCTGCCCGTCGGCAACGCAGCAAGCGCCTGCTGCATTCGGTCAAAGTTGACGCTGCCATCTACCG
>DATCBZ010000134.1:0-4449 GCA_036511555.1 Steroidobacteraceae bacterium | reverse complement strand
CGCCGCCAGTACACCCTGCGCATCAAGAATCTCGACAGTGGCGAGATTCTGACCGATACGGTCACGGACATTGAGCCGAGCATCGCCTGGTCGGCAGACAGCCGCACGGTGCTGTACGTCGCAAAGGATCCGGTCACTTTACTCGGCGACAAAATACGCAAGCACGCCCTAGGTTCGGACTCGGCCACGGATCCGCTCGTCTACGAAGAGAAGGACACGAGCTTCTATGTCGCGGTCAGCAACAGCAAGGATGAGAAGTTTGTTGAAATCCGCCTGCACAGTACCGTCTCCACGGAAATGCGCGTCGCTCAAGCCGATGACCCGCAGCTGTTGTTCAGCGTGTTGATACCACGCGAACGCGATCACGAATACGAAGCCGAGCATCTTAAGGGGCGCTGGATCATACGCACCAACTGGCAGGCGAAGAACTTTCGTATCGTTGCGGCAGCGGAGGCAGCGCCCGCAAACCGCAAGGCCTGGCACGATGTCGTGCCGCATCGCGACGACGCATTTATCGATAACTTTGACGTGTTCGATGATTTCATCGCCGTTGCGGAACATTCCAATGGCCTGAGCAACGTTCTGATCCAGCGATGGAACGGCGGCAAGCCTTTCCTCATTGATTCGCAGGAGCCGGCGTATACGGCGCGTCTCGGTGTCAATCCGGAACTGCACACCAAGGTTGTGCGCTATACCTACACATCGCTCACGACACCACCGTCGACCTACGATTTTGACTCTAGCACGGGTGCGAAGACGCTGCTCAAGCAAGACCCGGTGCTGGGCGGCTTCGATCAGAAGGACTACGTGACGGAGCACCTGTGGGCAACCGCCCGGGATGGTACGAAGGTGCCCGTGTCGCTCGTGTATCGCAAAGGCTTCAAACAAGACGGCACGGCGCCGCTGTTGCAGTATGGTTACGGCTCCTATGGACTGTCGACGGATCCGTCGTTCTCCTACACGATTATCTCGCTCCTTGATCGCGGTTTTGTGTATGCGATCGCCCATATCCGCGGCGGTCAGGAAATGGGGCGCAGCTGGTACGAGAACGGCAAGCTCTTGAACAAGCGCAACACCTTTACCGATTTCATTGACGTCACGCGCTATCTCGTGGCGCAGAAATATACGGCCCCGG
Source organism: Steroidobacteraceae bacterium (assembly GCA_036511555.1). Classification (GTDB taxonomy): domain Bacteria; phylum Pseudomonadota; class Gammaproteobacteria; order Steroidobacterales; family Steroidobacteraceae; genus PALSA-1196. Next base: position 3,314 of record DATCBZ010000134.1, on the reverse strand, counting down.
CGCGCACCTTCGCGATGGGCGGCAGCGCGGGCGGCTTACTGATGGGCGCGGTTGCGAATCTCGCGCCGGAGGATTATCGCGGTATCGTGGCGCTCGTACCGTTCGTCGATGTCGTGACGACGATGTTGGATGAGAGTATTCCCCTAACCACCAACGAGTTCGACGAATGGGGTAATCCCAAAGAAAGGGCCTTTTACAACTATATGTTGTCGTATTCGCCTTACGATAATGTCACCGCAAAGGTTTACCCTGCGTTGTTTGTCGGCACCGGTCTGTGGGACAGTCAGGTGCAGTACTACGAGCCCGCCAAATGGGTCGCAAAATTGCGCAGGCTCAAGACCGATCGCAATCTGCTCGTTTTCCGCATCAACATGGAAGCCGGCCACGGCGGCAAGTCCGGGCGCTTCCAGAAATACCGGGAAGTAGCCGAGGAATACGCATTCCTCATTGATCTTGCGAGTAACGGCGCGACCGCAGCGGTAAGTCGAGCTTCGCTGACGACTCCGTGACCGTCGCTTGGTGAGCGCTGTGCAGCGTTGGCCAGCCCCGCCACTCGGATTGATGCCTAGCGCCGCAACAGCGACGCTCGGCAAGAAAAACTCAGCGCAAGCGGCGTAGCAAACGCACCGACATGCCAGTTGAGGCTGCCCGCGCGCAATATTTGCGTAGCACGCGATCCACGCAGTGATCGCGTGCTGACCGCGGGAACTTTTGGCGAGCAGACAGCCTCGAACCGCGTGAGCCCGCAAGGCATCTTGCGCGGGCAGAGGGTTCTCAAGTGCGCGTAGACGCAGGGAAATCGTGACGAGTGAGTGCTCGCACGGCGCTTGGGCGGCGCCGCTTCCCTACCGTATCGCTGCGAGTGCTTGCATTTCTTGCCGTGCTCAGCGCACACGCGGCGCTGCTGGTTCTTTTGTGGGTGCTGCGTGGTGGCTCGCTCGAGGCGCAACGCGACGCGTCAACCACCGTACTGCTACTTTTGCCGTGGGCCGAGCCTGCGCGCGCAAGCGCGCCCTCTGCAGCGAACCATTGCAAGGAAACGCGCGCCATCTGCACCGCGCTGAGCGACCTCAAAAGAAGGTCGAGGCTGCAGCGAGTGCAGCCCGCACCGCAGAGCGGCAGCGCGCCGGTTGCGATCGATTGGGCGCGTGAGGCTGCGCTCGCCGCGAGCCGGCGAATCGACGCCGCTGAGGAGGCGGCGCGCAAGGCGCAAGCGTTCTCGGCGCGAAGAGGGTCAAGCCTTGCGAGCGGCAAGCGTGCCGCACCCAGGTTTGGCTGGTCATACGCGCACACGCATCGCTTCGAAACGGTTCCCGGCGCGATTCTCTTCAACCTGAATGATCGCTGCGTCATCCTCATGACGTTCATGCTGATGCCTATCTGTCGAATCGGCAAGATCGAAGAGCGGGGCGATCTTTTTCAGCACATGAACGAGCCGCTGCCGCTCGGCGCACTCGACGATGTGCTGCCCTGACGGATGACGTTGCGTCACGGTGGCACGGGCCGCCTGTGGCGCGAAACGCGTACGGCGCGCGCAAGATGACTGAAGTTTAATATCTCCTCGAAGTGCTTGATCCCTTAGTACGGGGCGACTACGTTTGTGCACAGGCTCCGTGTAAAGTCTTATTCAAGGGGTTGCGCATGCATGTCATGACATTCGTCAGCAAAGGCTTCGGCCGGCGAATTGCCGGGTTCACAGGCGCAATGCTATGCGCCGTCGCATTGGCGGCGCAGACCAATCCCACCGCAGCGGCGGGCGATGCGATCAGCGCGGCAGACGTTCTGGGTCACATCAAGATTCTCTCTTCGGATGAATACGAGGGGCGCTTGCCCGGCACGCACGGCGGGGATTTGACGGTTAAGTACATCACCGGGCAATTCAAGAGCTTGAGGCTTGCGCCCGGAAATCCGGACGGTAGTTACCTGCAGGCGGTTTCGCTCACGGCTATCCGCGGCGCAGCCTCCGGATCGCTGACGGCAGGCGGCCATAGGATCGCGCTTGATTTTCCCAAGGATGCGGTCGCGGTCACCGAGCGCTTCCTGCCGGAAGTAGCAGTCAAAGACTCTGATATGGTCTTTGTCGGTTACGGCGTCGTCGCGCCCGAATACGGCTGGGACGACTATAAGGGCGTTGATGTGCGCGGTAAGACGATCGTCATGCTCATCAATGATCCACCGGTTGTGGATCCGCGCGACCCGTCAAAGCTCGATGACAGCAAATTCAAAGGGCGCGCCATGACTTACTACGGGCGCTGGACCTATAAATTCGAGATCGCCGCCGAGAAGGGCGCTGCTGCTGCGATCATCGTGCACCAGACGGTTCCGGCCGCCTACGGTTGGGAGGTCGTGCAGAACGGCTGGACCGGCGAGCGATTCAATATCGCGGCGGCGAATAAGCACATGGATCGCGTCGCGGTCGAATCCTGGATCACGCTTGATATGGCGCGCGAGCTCTTCAAGGATTCGGGTCAGAATTTCGATGCGCTGTACAAAGCCGCCGCGCGTGCCGACTTCAGGCCGGTGGACCTGAAGGCCAGGGCGACCTTTCAGTTGACCAATTCACTGCGTGAGGTTACTTCGTATAACGTCGTCGCGCGCCTGGACGGCTCGGATCCGAAGCGGCGCAACGAGTTCGTCGTGTATACCGCGCATTGGGATCATTTTGGGCGTAATCCCAAACTCGTCGGCAATCAAATATTCCACGGTGCGGCCGACAATGCCTCAGGCGTTGCCGGCTTGATTGACATTGCGAAGGCATACACGAACCTTGCGAAGGCGCCGGCGCGCTCCGTCCTCTTTATGGCAGTGACCGGTGAGGAGCAGGGGCTCTTGGGCTCGAAGTGGTACGCGACCCATCCGCTCTACCCACTCACGCAAACGGTTGCTGCAATCAATATGGACGTGCTTAACCTCTGGGGGCGCACACGCGATCTGACGATTCCGGGGCTCGGGCAGTCGACGCTCGAGGACACCTTGGCCCAACTGGCCAAGGCACAGGGGCGCACCGTGCTGCCGGATCAGGAACCGCAGAAGGGCCACTACTACCGCTCGGACCACTTCGAGTTCGCCAAGGTTGGCGTGCCGGCCCTGAGCTACGGTGGCGGCTATGACTACATCGGCCGGCCAGCGGGCTGGGGTCTGGCGAAGCACCAAGACTATGACGCACACGACTATCACAAGCCCTCCGACATGGTGAAGCCCGACTGGGACTTATCCGGTGCGGTCGAGGACCTGCGCCTCATGTTCGAGCTTGGTTACACGGTTGCGCAATCGGGCGATTATCCCAAGTGGAAGGGTGGCTCGGAAATCAAGGC
>DATCBZ010000133.1:0-3540 GCA_036511555.1 Steroidobacteraceae bacterium | reverse complement strand
AGCGCACGCGCTTGACCCAAAAGAAAGCCCCCGCACGCTTTCGCAGGCGGGGGCCTGGTCACTTCAGCAAATGCCTACTGCTGTGCGGTGCCTTGTCCTTCGACTTTGACATCGCCTGGGTTATCGAGCGCGTACATGACTACGCGACGATTGGCGGCGCGTCCGGCAGCTGTCTTATTGGTCTCAACAGGTTGCGTCAGGCCATAGCCCTTTGCTACCAGCTGCTCGCCACTGACGCCCTTGCTGATGAGGTAGTCACGCACCGAGTCCGCACGACGCTGCGACAGCTTCATGTTGTACTCGGCGGGACCCGTGCTGTCGGTGTGACCCTGCAGCTCCACCTTCAGGCGATGGTGCTTCTGCAGGCTCGCTGCGACGTCATCCAGCACCGGTGTTGAGGCCGACGTCAGCTTTGCGGAGTTGAACTCGAAGTTCACACCCTCAAGGATGATTGAGGCCCTGGTCGCAAGGTTGTAGCGATCCGTCTCGACCGGCGGCGGTGGCGGCGGCGGGGGTGGTGGTGGCGGCGGTGCGACCACAACCGGCGGCGGCGGCGGTGGTGGTGGCGGCGGTGCTGCACCGCCAAATCCGTACTGCAGCCCGAGCGTACCGATGTAGTCGGAGACGTTGTGGAAGTGTCCCGGATTGTCAAAGCGCACTTTGATATCGGGGCGCAACGACAGTTGGCTGGTGCGATCGCTGTTCTGCCACAGCTTGATGAACAGGCCGACGCCCGTTTGCGCCATGAAATCCTTCGTGTCCGTCGCAGAGTTATTGGGAGTCGGTTGGTTTCTGAGGCCGCCGGCACCGATGCTCACATAGGGTGCAATCCAGCCGCTGCGGTTGAACACTCCCAAGAGATCAAGCGAAGTTCCGACTTGCGTCAAATTGCTTCGGCCCACGCCGTCGTCGATTCTTGCAGCGTTGACGTTGACCTCGAGATTGATGAACGGACCCAATTCCTTGCCCACGGCGAGGTTATAGTCCCAGGCGTGATCCGTGAGGTCACGAGTGTGACTTGGCGAGATGCCGCCAACTGCGGGGGTCACGTACCACTCGGTGCCGTCGTCCGCCGCGGCAAATCCCGGTACAGCCAATAGACACAATAAAGCCAACCGTTTCATCTTCAGACTCTCTTTGTTTGGTCTCGCAAAAGGCGAGGTTCTAAATTCGCGTTGCGTCAAAACAACGTCTCGCGCTGGGTGCGAGGGAACTCGGCAGTCTAGGGAGGCGCCCCTAAATGGTCTGTACGCTCGCGCACACTGTAACGCGCAGAAGTACGATTGGTTCAGTTATTCGTTGTTGCAAATACGCGTCAGCGACGCGAGCGGCCGCGACCTTACAGGCTGAAGCCCGAGCCTGCGGCATAGCGACTGAGTAAATCGCCTTGCGCGCACAGTGCGGGCTGTTCGCCCGCTTGCGCAAGCACGTAGGTGCCGTCGGATTTCAATAGCCACGCTTGCATGTTGTCACGCAGGTAGACATCAAGGTCCCGCAAGATTCTGTCGCGGTGTTCCAGACGCAGGATAGGGAAGGCCACCTCGACGCGACGGAAGAAATTTCTTTCCATCCAGTCCGCACTCGAGCAGTACATTTGAGCAGTGCCGCCATTCTCAAAGTAGAACACGCGCGAATGTTCCAGAAAGCGTCCGAGGATCGAGCGCACGCGAATATTTTCCGACACTCCTTGAATGCCCGGCCGCAGCGCGCAAACCCCGCGCACGATGAGATCAATCTGCACGCCTGCGCCGGAGGCTTGATAGAGCGCTTCGATTGCCTGCGGATCAACGAGCGCGTTCATTTTGGCGATCACACGCGCCGGACGCCCAGCGCGCGCGTGCTCCGCCTCGCGCGCGAGCTTGGCGAGGATGGCGCCGTGAAAGCCGAAGGGCGACTGCAACAGGCAGTTCAATTTTGGCGTTTGCGTAAGGCTCGTCAGCTGCAGAAAAAGCTCGTGCACGTCCTGGCCGATATCCGCATCGCAAGTGAACAGGCCGTAGTCTGTGTAGACGCGGGCCGTCTGCGGGTGATAGTTGCCCGTGCCCAAATGACAATAGCGGCGGATGCCGGCCGCTTCGCGGCGCACGACGAGTGTGAGCTTCGCATGAGTTTTGTAGCCCACCACGCCGTACATCACGTGCGCGCCCGCTTCCTGCAGGCGGTTTGAAAGCTCAATGTTGGCCTCCTCATCGAAGCGCGCTCGCAGCTCAACAATGACGGTCACATCTTTGCCGGCGTTCGCCGCCGCCACCAGCGCATCCACCACCGGCGAATCGTGCCCGGTGCGATACAGCGTCTGTTTGATGGCGAGCACATGCGGATCGGCGGCCGCCAAGCGCACAAAATCCATGACCGGGGCGAAACTCTGGAACGGATGGCTGAGCAGCAGATCATTCTGACGAATGACCTCGAATAGATCAGGCGAGCCGATCAGGCGCTTGGGCAATCCCGGCGTGAAAATCGGATATTTGAGATCGGGCCGCTGTACGAGATCGTAAACTGCCGACAGACGATTGAGATTCACAGGCCCGGGCATTTGATATAGGTCATCTTCGGCGAGCGAAAATTGCCCCAGCAGAAACCGCATCATGTCGTCGGGACAATCCGGGGCAGTCTCCAGGCGCACTGCCGCGCCATAGCGCCGATGCGCAAGCTCGCCTTCGAGCGCGCGGCGCAGGTCGTCTATCTCCTCATCGTCGACAAAGAGATCCGAATTGCGCGTCACCCGGAACTGATAACAGCCCAGGACCTCGATGCCAGTAAAGAGCTTATAGACGAAGGCATTCACGATGGTCGACAGCAGAACGAGCGCGCGACCTGCGCCGTCACGCGGCACCGGCACGACGCGCGGCAGGGAGCGCGGCGCCTGGACAATCGCCAGTTCACTGTCGCGGCCGAAGGCATCCTTGCCCTGCAGGCGCACGATGAAGTTCAGGCTCTTGTTCTGAATGCGTGGAAACGGCCGCGCCGGATCAAGTCCGAGGGGACTCAATACCGGCTCGATTTCGTGCACAAAATAGTCTTCCAGCCACTTTTCAACCGCCGCTGACCAGTCGGAGCGGCCGAGCACCGCAATCCCGGCCCTTTGCAGAGCGGGCAACAGCACCTCGTTCAGGCACCGGTACTGATCCGCGACCAGCTTGTCCGCACGCGCATGGATCGCCACGAGCTGTTCGGGAATCGTGAGTGCGTCGGGGGCGAGCTGCGTTGAGCCCAGCTCGTGGATCTGCTTGAGACCGGCAACGCGGATTTCGAAGAATTCATCGAGATTGCTCGAGGAGATGCACAGAAATTTCAATCTCTCGAGCAGCGGCACCGACTCATCGAATGCCTGGGCTAGAACGCGCTGATTGAACTCGAGCAGCGAGAGTTCGCGGTTGATGTACTGCTCTGGGGCTTTGAGGTCCGGAGCATTCATGGAGATATGGTGTACGTCGGGCGTGCCACGGTCGCCGCTTTGTATGACAGTGTCATGACGGCGACTTGCACCTCAACGCGCCACCAGCGTCATGACGGCGGGCGCATCGAGGCTTGCGAACA
>DATCBZ010000132.1:0-6008 GCA_036511555.1 Steroidobacteraceae bacterium | reverse complement strand
GGTCGTCAACAGGGTGGGCACGACAATCATCGTACGCAACTGCGCCGGCACGCCATCGCGCAACGCCAATGCCGGCAGACTGGTCGCACCGATGCGGCGCGTGACAATGCGATTCAGGATCGCAACCGCCGCATCGATCGCGGGCACGAGCCCAAGAAGCACAAACAACATGAAGCGCGAGCCCAGCTCCACCTTTGAGCCGAGCGCCGCCAGCGCCACGGCCAACACCACTGCACTCGTGAGAACCACACCGCCGATGTAATCGAGCGCCCCAATGGTGGTATTGAAACGTCCGGCGCGCTCCCAGATGGAAGGGCGAAAGCCGATTTCGGCTTCGAAGGCGCGCCGGCCGGCCGCAATCAAGTGGTAGCCAGGATCTGCCGCGCGTGCGCCGAGGCTTGTATCGTGACGTACGGCAGCGGCGATGGCGGCCTGCGCGAGCTCGACCTCAGTCAGCTTGCAGCCGCGCGCGAGCTTCTCAATTGCGCTGCGATAGAGATTACGGGTCGCAAAGTCGAGCTGCCCGAAGTCGCTGCTGCTGCGTAGCGTTTCATCGACGACGCTGACGCTCTCGAAGAACTCGGCCCAGTCCACATCGGAGATGAGCCGCATGCTGGTGATGATGTTGCGCACCGTAACGTTCGATGCGCCCTGGCGTTGATGCTCATCGTGCACCACCTGGTCGGCGTTGCTGCCCTGTGCAGCTAAATGCTTCTCCAACCACACAAGCGCCGGCGTCACGCTCGGATCCTGATCACGCAAGCGCTGCGCAAGCTGTACGACAAACGCCGGCGCTGCCGCTTGGCTCTTGTCGCCTTGCGCGCGCACCAGCGCGTCGGGCTCCGGCACCCGGCCGTTCACGCCTAGGAGGCGGTCGGCGATCGCGTCCGCATCCTGGCGCGCAAGGCGACTACTGACGATGCGTTTGGCCGCCCGCCGCAGGTTCTCAACCAGCACTACCCGCAGTGTAATTGCGACCGCCCAGAGCTCACCGATGGTAAGCGGCTGCACGCTCTGGTAGGCGCGCACGAAGCGCTGCAGAGTTTCCGGGTCGAAACGGCTGTCAGTGTGCGCAACGTACGCCCAGGCGACGCTGAAAACGCGCGGGTAACCCGCAAACGGGCCTGCGGAGAATTTCGGCAGTTCTCGATAAAAGCCCGGCGGCAGGTCGACGCGGATTTCGCGGATCTGCTCTTCAATGACGTGATAGTTGTCGAGCAGCCATTCTGCGGCGGGAGTGATGGGGCGGCCCGCATTGACTGCCGCTGCAATATCGCGGTAAGCCGCCAGCAGTACCGCTGCATTTTCTCTGAGACGCGCTTCGAGCGGTCGGCCGCGCAGACGTCGCGCACTGACGGCCTCAGCCGCGGCTAGGCTGCGCCCGTGCTGCTCCAGTCTTTCGACGCTGAAGAGCTCCTCGCGCAGGAGCTCTTCGCTATTCCAGGGCGCCGCCCGTGAGGACTTGCCGAGCGACCAAAGTCTGAGTTCTTTCAATAATTCCTACGCAAAACCAGGCTGGGAGTCGCGTCCGCTCAATCCAGGGGACGATGTCAGCGCCCGGAATGTCAAGAAGTGCGGGGAGCAATGTGATGGGAGCTTATCGCGGTTGGTTCATTTGCGTAAGCTCTCAAACGAGTCATGTTCGGGAACGTCCTATGGCCGAGGCAATGGCCGCGCTGCAGCCACGGCCGACCCGGGCGCCATCTCAATTCAGTGCTAAATGTCCTTCAGACCCGGACGACTAGATGATATGCCCATGCCCATGAGTGACGAGACGTTATCGGCCCGCTTGGCGCTAAACCCTGGCACGCCGCAGTCGTCGCCGCTGACGAAGGCGGTGCATGCGACACTCGAAAACACCTCATACCGGGATGCCTTCAATGCGCATGTGCGCACGCAAGCGCAAGCGCCGCTACTGCTTGCGGGCGATGCGCGCACGGTGCTCGCGGAATTGCCCGAACACTCGGTCGATTGTGTGATGACCTCGCCGCCCTATTGGGGCAAGCGCGAATATGCCGACGGCGGGATCGGACTTGAATGCGAGTACCGGGATTTTGTGGCCCACCTGGCGCAGACTTTTCTGCAGGTGAAGCGCGTACTCAGACCCACTGGATCGTTGTGGCTCAATATCGGTGACAGCTACGAGGCCAAGGGCCTCGTCGGTATCCCCTGGCGCCTGGCATTTGCGTTGACTGATCAGCAGGGATGGATCCTGCGCAACAGCGTGATCTGGAACAAGATCAAAAGCGGCATGGACAACAGCAAGGATCGGCTCGGCAATGTCCACGAGCACGTGTTTCACTTCGTACAGCAGCGCAAAGGCTATTACTACGACGTCAACGCGATTCGCACGACAGCCCGGCAGGCGCGCGTCGTGAACGGCACTGTGATCTCGGCCACCGGCGTTTCCGGCGTGCGTTACAAACGCCAGATCGAACTGTCCACCGCACTGAGCGCGCAGGAGAAGCGCGCCGCGCTGCGCTCACTTGATGCCATGTTGCGGCAGATCGGCGCGGGGCGGCTGGCCGATTTTCGCATGATCATTCGGGGCCAGCAGCGCACCACACATTCGAACAGCGAAAAGCTATCGGGACGCGCGCAGGAACTGCGCGATAAAGGCTTCTATTTCCTGCGCTACCATCCGCGCGGCAGCAAGCCGACCGACGTCTGGGACATCCTTCCCGAGGATACGCACAAGCGCGCTACCCACTTCGCGCCGTATCCGGTCGAGCTGTGCCTCATCCCGATACTTGCGACCTGCCCTGCCGACGGGATCGTACTGGATCCGTTCTGCGGCACCGGCACGACATTGGTCGCGGCGCGCAGCCTCGGGCGCGCCTGCGTCGGCATCGATCTATCGAGCGCGTATTTGAAACTGTGCGCAGCGCGCTGCCGGCAGCAGGACCAGGCGCGGCTTTAGCCTGCAACGAGATCCTGAAATTCCGGATGCTTTTTGACGTAGACCGCGATGAAGGGGCAGCGCGGCACGATCTTGCGGCCCTGCTCGCGCAACAGTTCGAGCGTTCCTTGCGTAAGCGTCGAGCCCACGCCGCGCCCGGAGAGCTCGGGCGGAACCTCCGCATGCAGAAGGGTCGTGACGCCACCGGTGCGGCGATAGGTGATGAAGGCGACCTGGCCGTCGATGTCGAGCTCAAAGCGCCCTGCTGCGCTGTTGTCGCGAACGCTATTTCCCACGGCGCTCTTTTCCCGACTAGCGATCCTTGTGCGCCCGCTCGAAGCGCCGCGTGCCTTTGTGCGGCGGCGGACGGCGTTCGACGCGGCTGATCGACAAGAGCTGTCCCTTGACGCGCACCCGCTGCAAGCGCGTGAGCACCTCCGGCGGCATGTCCTCTGGCAGCCGCACGAAGCTGTGGTCGCCACGGATGTCGATGCCGTTGATCTGCGAGCCGTCAAGACGAGCTTCATTGGCGATTGCACCGACGATGTTGCCGGGCTGCACCCCATGCACGCTGCCCACCTCGAGCCGATACATCTCCTGCGGATCAAAGCGCGAGCCACGCGAACGGCGCCTCGGTTCAGCATCACCTGCGTGCGCGCGCTCGTTCGTTTGGCTACGCTCGTGCGCGCGCGCCTTTTCCTCTTCCGCCGCCACACGCTTGGCGTTCAACAGTAGCGGGGTCTTGCCCTGCGCGAGCTGCGCCAGTGCAGCGGCCACATCGACAATGTCGACCCCGGTCTCGTGCGCGAATTCCTCAATCACGGCGCGATAGATGCTCGCCGCCTCGCTCGTGAGCGCCGCGGCAATGCGCTCTTTGAACTTCGCCACGCGCTTGGCATTGACGTCATCGATCGTCGGCAGATTCATGGTTTCGATGGGCTGACGTGTCGCGCGCTCAATTGCGTGCAGCATGTTGCGCTCGCGCGGTGCGATGAACAGAATCGCCTCACCGCTGCGCCCGGCCCTGCCGGTGCGGCCAATGCGGTGCACGTAGGATTCGGTGTCGTACGGCACGTCAAAGTTGACTACGTGACCAATGCGTTCGACGTCAAGGCCGCGCGCGGCGACATCGGTTGCAACGAGTATGTCGATCTGCCCGGCTTTCAATTGCGCCACGGTGCGCTCGCGCTGCGACTGCTGCAGATCGCCATTTAATGCTGCGGCGGCAAAGCCGCGCGCCTGTAATTTCTCCGCAAGTTCCACCGTGGATTGTTTGGTACGCACGAACACCAGCATCGCATCAAAGGTCTCGACCTCCAGAATGCGTGTCAACGCGTCAAGCTTGTGCATGCCGCTCACCACCCAGTAGCGCTGACGGATGTCCGTGGCCGTGGTGGTCTTACTCTTGATGGTAATTTCCTGCGGTGAGCGCAGGTGCCGCTGTGCGATGCGTTTGATCTGCGGCGCCATGGTCGCGCAGAAGAGCGCAACCTGACGCTCCGCCGGTGCCTGACTCAGAATTGATTCGATAGCGTCGACGAAGCCCATCTGCAGCATCTCGTCGGCTTCATCGAGAACCACGAAGCGCACGCCTTTCAAGGACAGGGTGCCGCGCTCGAGGTGATCCATGATCCGCCCTGGCGTGCCGACGATGACATGCGTGCCGCGCTTCAGTGCATTCAACTGCGGCGTGTAGCTTTGGCCGCCATAGATTGGCATCACATGAAAACCGCGCAGGTGGGCGGCATATTTTTGAAAAGCCTCAGCCACTTGAATCGCAAGCTCGCGGGTTGGCACGAGCACCAACGCCTGCGGCTCTTTCTGCGCAAGATCAAGCTTGGAAAGAATGGGCAACGCGAACGCCGCGGTTTTCCCGGTGCCGGTCTGCGCCTGCCCGAGAATGTCGGTACCCGACAACAGTGCTGGAATGGTGGCTGCCTGAATCGGCGAGGGAGACTCGTAGCCGACATCAGCCAGTGCCTTCAATACGGGCCCTGACAGACCCAGGTCTGCGAAGGATTTGGACGGCGTCGTGCCAGTCGGTTGCATGCGAATTTACCCGTGTGATTCGGTCGGCGGCGAGTGTAGCCCGTTGGCGTGCCGCAGTTGCTGCAATCACCGACCGCGGAGGCTCTTCAGTTGTAACGCTATATTGGGCCGCAAACATGCGCCGCAACCCTTGAAGCCATCGGTCGTGCGCAGGCTCATCACTTCTCCACAAGTACTGATCGGCGCATTTAACTAAACGCGAGCCGCAGCGAAGCCTTGCAAACGCAAATGCGAATGATTAGCATTTAGTTTCAAACGGGGCGGCAATGACGGCGACTGATTTTGGCTTTGCGAAGGCTGCATGGCTCTGCATTGCGCTCGCCACTGCGGCTCTGAGCGGCTGCGGCGGCGACAGCGCCGGGACCGACACTTCGAATGGAGCGTCGCCCGGGGCGCTGTCCGATGCCGCTTTGCTGGGCGAGAAATTGTTCTCCGACATGAAGCTCTCGGTCTCGGGCCAGCAGGCGTGTTCGACCTGTCATGTGCCATCGCACGCCTACACCAGCGGGGACGGGCAGTCGGTGCCGCTCGGCGGCGCGGCCATGAATTTTCCCGGATTTCGCAACGCTCCGTCGCTTGTGTATGCCGCGTTGACGCCGGGATTCACGATCGTTGACGGTGCGCCAAGCGGTGGCTTCTTCCGCGATGGCCGCGCCTCGGATCTATCGACCCAGGCAACACAGGTATTCGTTAACCCCTTTGAGATGGCCAACAAGAGCGCAGCGGAGGTCATAGCAAGGCTGCAGACCTCGCAAGCCTCATTGCAAACGTTCATCGGGGTGTACGGCGCGGATGTGCTGAACGATCCTGAGACTGCGCTTATCGACATGGCCCAGGCCATTGCCGCCTACGAAACCGAAGATCTCTCCTTCCATCCGTTCAGCAGCAAATTCGACGCCTGGCTTGCCGGCACGACTACGCTTACCGCCGCTGAAGCGCGCGGCCTTGCGCTGTTCAACAATCCGGCCAAGGGCAACTGCACCGCGTGCCATCCGAGTCAGAGGCAAGAATTCAGCGAGCACCCGCTGTTCACCGATTTTTCCTACGACAACATCGGCGT
>DATCBZ010000131.1:0-4404 GCA_036511555.1 Steroidobacteraceae bacterium | reverse complement strand
CATTGCGATCGTGTTCGATGCTCCGGGAAGAACCTTTCGCGACGATCTATTTGAAGCGTACAAGGCACACCGGCCCGCCATGCCAAACGACCTGCGCTCGCAGATCGAGCCGCTGCTTGAAATCCTGCGTGCACAGGGCCTGCCGGTGCTGCGCATCCCCGGAGTCGAGGCGGACGACGTCATCGGCACTTTGGCGTGCCGCGCGGCAAGCGCTGGCCAGAAGGTGCTCATCTCAACGGGCGACAAGGACATGGCGCAGCTCGTCAACGAGTCCATAACACTCGTCAACACGATGAGCAATACCACGCTCGATCATGCTGGAGTGAAGGCCAAATTTGATGTCTATCCGGAGCAGATCGTTGATTACCTTGCACTCGTCGGCGACAGTTCCGACAACATTCCGGGCATTGACAAAGTAGGGCCGAAGACTGCAGCCAAACTCCTGGCGCAGTTCGGTACGCTCGATGCGCTGGTCGGGCGAGTGGCCGAAATACAGGGCAAGGTTGGTGATAATCTGCGCGCCGGACTTGAGACTTTGGCGCTTGCAAAGAGTCTTGCGCGGCTGCACACCGACCTTCAATTGCCGCTGCAGCCGTCCGAGCTGCGGCCGGCGGCGCCCGACGTTGCCGAGCTGCGCACGCTATACACCCGCTACGAGTTGCGTGCGCTGCTGCGTCAGCTCGATGGCGGCGCGGTCGCCGACGAAACGGCGCTGCCGCAGGCCGCACCGGCGCCGGTGCCCACGGCCATTCCCCGCAACTATGAAACCATCACCACATGGGGACACCTGGAACATTGGCTGAATCTGCTGCGCAATGCGCCGCTCGTCGCCTTTGACACTGAGACGACGAGTCTCGATTACATGCAGGCGGAGATCGTGGGCGTGTCCTTGAGTGTGGCGGCAGGGACCGCAGCCTACGTGCCCTTGAAGCACGATTACGCGGGTGCTCCGGAGCAACTGGAGCGTGAACGAGTACTCGCCGCCCTAAAGCCGATTCTTGAAGACGCAAGCCTGCCCAAAGTGGGCCATCATCTCAAATACGATGCGCATGTCCTTTTGAACCATGGCATCGCACTCGCCGGCATGCGCTACGACAGCATGCTTGAGTCCTACATCTGGAACAGCATTGCAACGCGGCACGACATGGATTCGACCGCGCAGCGCTATTTGGGCATCAGCACCATCAAATACGAGGATGTCGCCGGTAAGGGCGCCAAGCAGCTCGGCTTCAATGAAGTGCCGGTTGAGCGCGCTTCCGAGTATGCGGCCGAGGATGCCGACGTGACGCTGCAACTGCACCAGGTGCTGTGGCCGCAGATTCAGACTGTCCCGGCACTGCAGCGCCTGTACGAAGACATCGAACAGCCACTCGTGCCGATACTTCTCAACATGGAGCACCATGGGGTGCTCGTCGATCGCGCTCTGCTTGAGGCGCAAAGCCGCAGCATCGGCGCGCAGCTTACTGAGCTACTGCAACTTGCCCAGACGCAGGCGGGCGTGCCTTTCAATATTGAATCGCCCAAGCAGCTGCAGCAGGTGTTGTTCGAGAAGCTGCAGCTGCCGGTGCTGCGCAAGACGCCTACGGGGCAGCCCTCGACCGCCGAGGATGTACTGGAAGAGCTCGCATCCTCATACGAGCTGCCGCGCACAGTCCTTGACTACCGTACGCTTGCGAAGTTGAAATCAACCTATACCGACAAGCTGCCGCAGCAGATCAGTGCGCGCACCGGCCGTATCCATACCTCTTACCATCAGGCGGTGGCGCAGACGGGACGACTGTCCTCCTCCGACCCCAATCTGCAGAATATTCCTATTCGGCGCGCCGAGGGGCGGCGCATCCGCCAAGCGTTCATAGCGCCTCCGGGATATGTGCTGATGGCGGCCGACTACTCGCAGATTGAACTGCGGATCATGGCGCATCTATCCGGTGATGCGGGACTCTTAAGCGCGTTCGGCGCCGATCTTGATGTGCACCGCGCGACTGCCGCCGAAGTCTTTGGCGTTGCCTTGGATGCAGTGAACGCCGATCAGCGCCGCCTCGCCAAGACCATCAACTTCGGGCTCATTTACGGCATGTCGCCTTTTGGACTTGCACGGCAGCTAGGCATTGACCGTGGCGCGGCGCAGAAATATGTTGATCTGTACTTCGCACGCTACCCCGGCGTGAAGCGCTTCATGGATGAGACGCGCGTGCAGGCGCGCGCCAACGGCTTCGTCGAGACAGTATACGGCCGGCGACTATATTTGCCGGATATACGCTCGAGCAATCAGCAGTTGCGCCAGTCTGCGGAGAGAAGTGCCATCAATGCACCGATGCAGGGCACGGCCGCCGACATTATCAAGCGTGCGATGATCGGCGTGGATGCCTGGTGTCGCGGCGCGAACTTGGCGCGGGTCGTGATGCAAGTTCACGATGAGCTCGTGCTCGAGGTGCGTGAGGATGCGCGCGAAGAGGTCGCCGCGGCCCTGCGTGAACAAATGGCAGGCGCGGCGGAACTCAAGGTGCCACTTCGTATTCACATTGGAGTCGGTTTGAACTGGGATGAAGCCCACTAGCGGTTGCGACTTTGCGGCGTGACCTCGAGCGAGGCGGTCCTTGCCCTTGAAGCAATAATTAAGGAGGGGTCATGCGCAAAATCCTCTTGGCAGCAGTTCTGTTGCTCATCGGCACGGCGGCGCAGGCCACGGACGGTGTGTATCTCGGGGCAGGCGTGGGTGACAGCAGTCTCGATGACGTTTTCGATTCCGGTTTTAGTCTTCGCTCCCACGATGTCTCATGGAAAGCGCTGGTCGGCTTTCGTCCGGTCGACTTCTTCGGAGTCGAGGCGAATTACATGGACTTCGGCGGCGAGAGGAGAAACTTTGGCCTGGGCACGATGAGTGCCAACGCCAACGCGTTTGGCGCCTACGCGATTGCGTATCTGCCGGTCCCGTTTTTCGATTTGTTTGCGAAAGCGGGCGCCGCGCGCTGGCAATTGCGGGGCAATTCGTTCGCCGAAGGGCAGCAGTTCAGCTTCAACGATCACGGCACTGACTTTGCCTATGGCGGCGGTGCGCAGGCAAACTTCGGGCCCTTCTCCGCGCGCTTCGAATACGACGGCTTTCAGGTCAGGAATACCAACGGACTTTCGATGTATACCGTGGACGCAATCTGGACCATCCCGCTCGGGCCGAGAATGTAGCTTTTATAGCTAAGCCGCTGATCCAGCTGGGGATTTTGATGTGGAGTTTTTTGGAACTTTAGCTGCGAGAGCACGTCTAATTTTTTGAGTGCGTCAAGCGCTCCCCGCTTCCCTCCCTAGGCGGGTCAACCCGGTTCACGAGACCTGTGCCGGGTTAGTCTGCCCCGGTGATCTCGTGGAGATCGCCGGGGTTTTTTTATTAGCCAGCCATTCTTCAAGCTTGCCCTGTGCCTCGGCAAGGCCCGTGGATGCGTGTGCGGAGAACAACTGCACGCTCACATGCGCAGAGACTTCGGCACGGGCCGCCTGCAGCGCGCGCGCACCCTCATTTCGGGTGAGTTTATCGGCTTTGGACAAAAGCACATGCACTGCGCGTTCGCCGGGATTCGCCCAGGCTATAAGGCCTTGATCGCTTGCGGAGATGCCGCGGCGCGCGTCGACGATCAAAAACAATCCCGACAGCGCCTGACGCGCGCGTAACGCGTCAATGAGAGGGGCCCATGTACGCCGCTCGCTTTCGGGGGCACTGGCATAACCGTACCCCGGTAAATCGACGATGCGGCCATGCGCCATCACCTCAAAGAAATTCAAAAGCCGCGTTCTTCCGGGAGCCTTGCTGGTGCGTGCGAGCGCGCGACGCTGCACGATTGCGTTGATGGCGCTCGATTTACCCGCGTTCGAACGACCGGCAAATGCGACTTCGGCACCATCGTCGGGCGGAAACTGCGCCGCCGCCGCCGCGCTTATCAGAAATTGAACGTCCGGAAATCGACTCATCGCGTACAACCAAGGCTGCCGAGCTTTTGCGGACTCTAGTGTACAATTTGCCGCCCTCGCACAAGTCCTTGAGGATGCGGAAAAAGCAACGATGTCGAAGAGAAAGCTAGCTGCGGCCGCATGGGCATTAATTCTGGGAATCTCGGCCGCTCACGCGCTAGCCGCTGCTCCTTTGGCGACCCCTGCGGCGCCCTACGATCACGGCTCGGTCCAGAACGGCGCCGGCAAGGCGGCGGTGTGCTTCGGCTGTCACGGTCCAAACGGCAACAGTGCCAACCCCGCGTGGCCGACACTTGCCGGCCAGAGCGCGTTGTATGTGACGCAGCAGCTGCGTCTGTTTCGCGCACATGTGCGCGACAACCCGGTGATGACGCCACTGGCGGCCGGCCTTTCCGATGCCGACATCGATGATCTGGCGGTGTTCTTTGCCGCACAGACGCCGAC
>DATCBZ010000130.1:0-2594 GCA_036511555.1 Steroidobacteraceae bacterium | reverse complement strand
TACCTCGCGATCGATCACACCGGCGCGCTCGTGTACCTTGCGCCGTCGCGGGTAAATCTCGAGCTGACGATTGAACGCTGGCCGCAACTGCGTTTCTCGCCAACGCGCGAATATCAGGCGAGCTGACGGCTCGCATCCGGCGCTGACCGTGTAGCACCGTGCCCTGCGCGCTCAGCTACGGCGCGGAATGCGCCAGATGCTGACGCTGCGCTCGAATGCGCTCACGGCGCTGCCGGCCGATTGACTATGGTGCCGGCCGTAACGCAGCTGCGCGTAGCGCTGCAGCAGCGGTCGCGCGCGTGGTGCAAGATCGGGACGCGCGTCCGCAATCCGCGCGGCAAAGGCGAGGGGGCCCTCATTGGCATCGCGTGTCACCCCCGCCCGCGCAAGCTTTGCGCACAGGCGCGCATAGGCGCGCGCCAGCCGATCGGTGTGTCGCGGCGCCGCTGAACGGCTCACAAGCCAGGCGATCCAGAGGAGCCACCCAATAAGCCCGGCGCCGAGCACCGCGATGAGGCCGGTCCAATTCGCCGTGCCAAGCCCCAATCGTTCCAGAATCCGAAATTGCGCCATGACGTCGAAGTTCACGACGCGCTCGTTCCAGGTCGTATTGAGAGCATCCCAGGCCTGCACGATTGCAGTCACCCAGGGCGCGGCGTGCGCAAGCTGTGAGCGCCCCGCCAACGCGTTCGGCAATAGATCGATGATTCCGCGCCGCAGCCGCCCGGGCGCGACGATGCCGGTCGGGTCGACGCGCCGCCAGCCGTGCCCGTCGATCCAAACCTCGGTCCAAGCGTGCGCGTCGGACTGGCGCACGACAAAATAGTGGCCAATGGGATTCCACTCGCCGCCCTGATAACCCGTGACCACGCGCGCGGGCACCCCGCCTGCGCGCACGAGGGCAACGAACGCCGAGGCGAAATGGCCGCAGAAACCTGCGCGTGTGTGAAACAAGAAATCATCGACGGAATCAAGATCGAGCTTGGGCGGCGTCAGCGAATACTCGAAGCCGCCGTCGTGAAAGAACTGCATGACGGCACGGACAAACTCCGTGTCGGTCGGCGCCGCGCCGCGCAGTTTCGCCGCAAGTTCACGGGTGCGCGGATTGCGCAGCGGCGGCAGAGCCAATTCTCCCCTGCGTGCAGAGCCTGCGAGCGCCTCGCTGGTGCGCGTATGGGTGTAGGAGAGCGCCGCATAGGTCGTCGGTTGGGTGACGGGCTCATTGGCGATGAGTTCGTAGTCATAGGTCAGCACCACGTGCCGGTCGGGTGAGCCGGTCACGGTGTCGAGCGCAAACCACCAATGATTCGAATCGGGTACGAGAGTGATCGTGTAGTGATAGGGCGTGCCGAGATATTGCAATGGCGCTTGCCGGTAGGGCTGAGCGCGCGTGTGCGTCCACGTGTAGCCGTCGAAGTCGTGCAGTACCGGTCCGCGCCAGTAGCGCTCCTCGGGCGGGGGTATGGCGCCCGCAAAATGCACGCGGAACACCGGGTCGTAGGAGTTCGCAAGCTCGGAGATGCTGCCCGGACTCATGCTGTCGCTAAGACCGGTGACCGCGTCGTCATTGCCGGGCAGCGCCCAGAAGCCCCCCGGCAGGCGCGGAAAGAACAGGAACAGTACGAGCGCAAGCGGCAACGCCAATGCCAAGGTGCGCAGCGCCAAAGTTGCCGCAGCGCGCGCGGCAAGATTTCTGCCACCGTAGGCGGCAACCGCGATGGCCGTACAGCAAAGAACCGTCTCGGCGAGATAAAGCGGCGCGCGCGCGAGCCCCTGGCGATCAAGACAGGCCGCAAGCAGCAGAAACAGCGCAGCGCCAATGACAATGAAGCGGTCGCGACGGCTGCGCGTTTCCAGTAGCTTGATCGAACCCATGAGAATGAGGAGCACCGTGCCGGCGGCAAGGCCGTTTAACGTGTGAAAGACCGCGAGCACCCCTGCAATCAATACCAGGGCCAGCACGATGCGCGTCGGCAGCGAAGGAATCGGTCGCTCGTGCATCACAGCCTGGATTTGCCACGCGGCACAGATGAGGACCACCGCGGTTGCCCACAATGGCACGCGGTCAACGTGCAAGAGCGCAGCGCCTGCAAATGCCGCCGCACTCCAGATGAGCGGCGAGAGCGGTGCGCGCTCAGCCACGCTGTCGCGCCGTGGTACGCCGTTGCGCATGCCCGTGCAAAGCAAGCGCCGCAAGACACCGATGGCGATGTTGCGGACCGTGGTCGTAGTCGATGTGCAGGCCGGGAAGTGCGAGCGCGTAGCGCTCGCCGCGGTTTTCCGCCTCGACCACCCAGCGCGTCAATTGTTCGAGGCGTCTTTCGGTATCAAGAGTGCCGAGGCGCTCAAAATCGAAGAAGCGCTCGGCGGCGCCCGAGGACTCGTATTCTTTGACGAGCAGCGCGGCGCCGCGCGCGTAGGCTTTCCAGGCTACCTGGCGCGGCGAGTCGCCATCGCGAAAAGCGCGCAAACCCAGCCACTCATCGCCATCGCCCGCGCCGCGTGCGGCGCCGCCCGGTGTCGCCCCGCCCGTGGCCGGTAGTGGCAATGCACCGCGGGCGCGCGGATAGACCAGCATTTCAAGCGGCAAATGC
>DATCBZ010000129.1:0-7557 GCA_036511555.1 Steroidobacteraceae bacterium | reverse complement strand
CTGGCGATGAGTAGCGGAATAAGGCACTAATGTCTCCATCGAGTGCAGCGGCCGTTTGCGGCGCGATTCTCGCACGCCGGGCCCGACTTTAAGGGCAGTCCGCAGCGCATCTATGAAGCGCTATTGGATTCCAATAAGTTCAGCTCCTTCTCAGCGGAGCCGGCACAGATTGACCGCAGCGCGGGCGGCGGATTTTCGATGTTTGGCGGCAAGATTGTCGGAAGAAACATCGAGCTTATCGCCAATCAGCGCATCGTTCAGGCGTGGCGGCCAGCAAGCTGGGATCCAGGCGTTTACTCGGTGGTAAAATTTGAACTGACGCTGCGCGGCGCCGACACGCGAGTTCTGCTGGACCATACGGGGTTTCCGCAGGACGCGTATGCGCATCTGAATACAGGCTGTAAACTGCAGTATTGGGAGCCACTCGCGAAATTCCTGACCTGATCTGCGCACGTGGCACCGCGCAAAGCGCGAGTCGATCGCACAGGACGGTCCCTACAGGCCAGGGATTTGGCGAATCGGGGCCTAGAGCGGTTGCGTTACTTAAAAGCCGGTAGCAGTGCCATTTCCCCAGGAGGCACAGGCTCAAGCGGCAGTCCTGCCTTTTTCCAAGCCCGCAAGCCGCCTTTAATCACAGCGACGCGAATATCCTTCTGCTGAAGTTCCCGGGCTACCCGTGAGCTCGTAGCTTCACGCACACACGTGCAGTATAGAAACACGTCGCGATCTGGTGGGAATTCGGTTTTCGTTTGGTGCAGCGCGTTGGGGTCGAGTCGCCTCGAGCCTTTGATGCGGGTCGCCTTCGCGTCAAAGTACCCATGACTGCGCACGTCGCAGATCCACGCGCCATCGGCCATGGCGCGCGCCACGTCCGCAGGGATCGCGAGCGGCACGGCAAGCAGTTTGCCGGCTTTCGCCCACAAGAAGACCTGAAAGCACACGTACATGATCATCAGCGCGACTACGACCCAGCCGACCGCCTGGCCGAACGTGTGGTATCCGCGAGTAACCGCAGCCAATGCGCCGCTGAAGACAAATCCAATGCCAAAACATGTACCGATATAAAGCGCAGCACCCGCCGCATCAAGCCGAATGAACGACCAGAAACGCATGCTCATGCTGCCCGCAAGCGGCGGCGCCATCGAGTTGATTCCGGGGATGAACTTTGCAAACACGAGCAATATTCGGCCGCGGCGATAAAAAGAATCCGCCGAGCGCAGAATGCAGGCTTCGGGATTTAGCGAAATTCTACAAAGAATCCCGAGGAGCCACCAGCCCGTATGGCGGCCCAAAAGAAACATGAGAGTGTCGCCGACGAGCATTGCCAACATCGCCCCAAGGAGCGCGTATGACGCAAGTAGCGACCCGGTGGCAGCAGCGCCGCCAGCTATCAGTAGGGCAAGCGCGGCAGGCACTGGCACGCCGATCGCCTCCAAAAACACGACTGCAAACAGAATCGCATAGCCGTGGTGGGCGACGCCGGACATCCAGAATTCCATCGCTCAATGGACCCCCTCTGAGGCAGACAGCAAGTTGTGGCGCAAAGAACCATCTACCGCAAGGCGCTTGCTGCCGGTGACCGGGACGACAACTTATAGGGCATCTTGCGCTCATGCGCATCTCATGTCTGCCTCTATCAGAGAAGCCGTAGGCGGCAGTGCGTAACACCGAGCCAGCGGCCGCCGCGGCGGCTCGGCAGATCAGCGCGCGCGTTGTTTTGGCATCACGCACTACAGACGTAGCCCCGCGATACAGCGCAATTTTTCGCGGCGCGGGCAATCAACACAAGCTCCGCTCATCAGCGCCCGGCGCGCCCTGCTCTGCGGGTGGCCAATCTGGGGCTTATCATCACAGATGCACCAGCCAGGGGTAGGTCCATTCTGAGTCGGCGCTTGCCTCGCCGGATGGGATCGCAAATAGACCGAGGAAATCCTTAACGGACGCTCGACCGCCAACCGCGCGAGGAACCACGCGCGAAAAACGAGATGATTAAGCCGAAGAGGAGCATGGCGAGCATGTTCTCGATCAGGCTGCGCGCGGTAAAGTGCGGAGCGTGCCGGACTGCAGATAAAGGCAGCACGGCGTAGTTCATGACGACAAATGTCACGGCACCATACGCAAGACCAGTCGCAATCCATCGGCGGCGCGGCAACTTTAACAGTTGACTCGCCGTCACAAAGATGGCTGCAACTAAAATGGACATCGCCCATTGCAACCCGAGTCCCAGCGCTGCCGCCGGCAGGCCTCTGTGAAAAGACGCGCGCCCCAGGACGCCGCTCGCGATTGCCTGCAGAATTGTGACCAAACCAAGTCCGTTAATGAGACAAGCGGCGCCAATATCGATGGTCCCAGCCACCAAGCCGCCTAGTAATATGCTGCGTATCAAAGAGCGCGATCTCAGCACCATAAAAATGTCCTGCGCCACGCGTCACGGCGCGCCTAGCGTCTGAACGCGTCGTTGCGTTCCAGTGCCTGGCGATCCCACCGAGCAAGATTAGCCGCCTGCTGGTAGGTCGATTCCACGAACGCACGCACAGCCGCCTCCGGGGACGCGGCGCTTCGCACCGCCTCGTACGGCAAGATGAACTCTCCCAGTTCCTTATGGAAGTACGCCGCATCGGGCTGCACCTTTGCGTCCTTGAAGCCGACCGGATCCGGCACCGCGTAAGCATAGAGCGCTGGTTGCAGAAGTGCACCGCTGCCGGGCCAGAACCCGTGACTGATTACTTCGTGCGAGTAGGCGTCGCGCACAAAGTCGGGCCCCGACGGTGCTGCGGCGCGCCTGCCGGAGAAACGTGTTAGCGCAAGATCGAAGCTTCCCCAAAAAAAATGAGCCGGGCTGCACTTGCCTACAAATCCGCAGCGCTCCTCGGTGAAGGCTTGCGACAGCTGCCCGAGGATTCGCCAGAACCGGTTCGCAAACACCGGATCGTACGAGGCATGCACCGTGTCATCTTCGAAGCGAATCGGCGTCGGAATCTCAACAGGCATGGACCAGATTTTAACTCCGAGCCCCATGTCCTTTAGAGTCGCCATGAGTTCACGATAAAAATCGGCCACGGTGCACGGCTCGAGCTTTACGAATCGCTCGAAGTCATCGGAGGTGCGGATAAAGAGCCGATGCGCAATGAAGTCGAACTCCAGCGTGAAGAATCGGCCTGTGTGGGCTAAAGGACGGGTTGCAAGCCCGCGTGATGTGACATGCAGCGCGACGCCCCAGCAATGATTAAGGGGTGGCGCCAGCGCGAGCGCAATCTTGCCGGCCACCTGCTCCCACATGTGCAGCGTGGCGTAAGTGTCTTTCCAGGCCTCGTATGGCAACGCGGGCCAGCGATCTTCGGTCATGGTCGCAACATTGTGCCCCTTTGTGCAGGCATTATGCCCGGGATCGCGCCCCCGTCACTAACCCAGTCCGATAGCGCGATGCGCTTCGTGCGCTAGCGTACGGACGGCGTTACGCACCGCGCGCAGCTTAGGAGCGTTGCGGTGACAATGCGACGTGTCGACTGGTGAATCGGTCGGCAAGGACCATCGGCGATTACTGCCATGTTTGGCGTTCTCATGGGACAAGTCCGACCAGTCAGCACAACTGCAGACTCTATCCTCCCTGCAGCAGACTGTCTTGAGTCCCTCTCACCTCAATGACAGGTACCAAACCGGGAGCCCACTGGCGGTGCAGTGACGCACTCAGCACCGCATGGAGTAATTTGCATTTGCCGGAGAAACGATCATGTCCCTCGGACTTATTCTTGTAATTGTTCTCGTAGTTTTTCTGCTGGGCGGATTCAGCGGCCGCTTCGGCGGATATGGCTACGGTTACGGGCACAGCGGCATTGGCGTGCTCGGCACCGTTCTCATCATCATTGTCGTACTGATGCTGTTAGGACGGATTTGAGCGCCTAACGTCAAACACTGCGGCCGCACGCTCGTAGGCGCACAAGCCGGCGCAGCCATCGCACCGACACGAAGGTGCGCTAGCGCACTGCCAGACGAATATCGCGGCGCGCCCTGATACTGCGATGAATGAGTGACCAGCCGCCGGAGAATCCTCGGTCACTCGCCGTTCTAAATTCCACGGGGCCCGAGCCGCGCCCGGAAACGAGGTACCGCTCATTGCGGCGCGCGAGCGCGTGGCCTGCGAATATCCCGCCACCCGCATCAAGCTTGTTGCCGATGAAGGTCCACAGCGCGAAAAACACAACGGTCAGCGCCGATGCAATGCATAAGGCAAGAAGTACACTATGAATCATGGGCTTATCCTCCTCACGGGGGAGTTGTCATCCGACACTAACGGACCGAAAGTTGCCAAGTTCCACGTGGCCCTGCGCGAATGCCGTGATAGCCCTGGCCACGGCCCCGGATTCCGCCGCGCGCTGCTGCGGGCAATACTTAAGCTCGGACGGGGGCGGCGCCCCCGTTAACTCGCGGTGCTGATTTTGAGCATGCACCGCGCCGAAATTGCGCGAATGCCGCGCCGGTTAAGCCAGTGACCTCAGGTTCGCAAGTCATTGTCATAACTCGAGGCTGGCGGATTTTTTCAAGACGAAAGTCAGCACAACGTAATAGATGATGCCGGCCGCGATCCAGCAGGCCCCCATGAGCTTCGCGCTGCGGTCCATCTCATACAGCACATAGGCGATCACAGCGAATCCCAGCAGTGGGAATAAGACGTGTCGCAGCCAGTCGCCACTGCGTGCGCGCACAAAATAATGATTGATGACCGCCAAGTGCAACAGCAGGAAGCTCGTTAGCGCGCCAAAATTAACGATGCGACTCAGATCATCCAGCCGCTGCGCGAACACCAGCCCGACAACGAGCGATACACCCGCGACAATGAGAGTACTAATATGCGGCGTTCGAAAACGCCGGTGTACCTTCGCAAGCAATGACGGCAGCTTGCCGTCACGCGCCATGGCGAAAAGGATTCGCGATACGGCTGCCTGTGCAGCCATGGCATTGGCGATGCCCGATGAGATGACAACCGCAAGCAGCGTGGCGCGACGCAACCATATGCCGCCCGCCCGTTCGGTGATCTCATAAAAAGCGGTTTCGGCCGAGGAAAACCGCATTCCGTGCGCAAGATCGGCGGCAATCCAAGTCTGCACGATAAAGAGCACGCCGACCAATCCCAGTGACAGAAGCGTCGCGCGGCCGACGCAATTGCGTCCACCCTGCGTTTCCTCTGCGAGAGTAGAGATGCCGTCGAAACCCAAAAAGGACAGCACGGCAATCGAGGTCGCACCAGCAACCGTTGCAATGGAGAACGCACTCGGGTCATACACGGGAGTGAGGGTCAGTCGGCCGGCTCCCTGACCAGCGTAGAGTGCGACGAGTCCGAACACGAGGAACAGCGCCAGCACCGCCAGCTCCATCGCAAGCATGTAGCGATTGACGCGCGCCGTCAGCTGGATGCCAATAACATTGACGATTGCGTTGAAGGCGATGAAACCGACGAGCCATAGCCACGCCGGCGCAGTTGGAACGAGCGGCCGCAATGCGACCGCGCTTACGATGTATAAGAGTGCCGGAACCAGGATGTAGTCGAGCAGAATCAGCCAGCCCGCAAAAAAACCGGCGAGGTCGCTTAAGCCGCGTTGTGCGTACGAGTAAACCGAGCCTGCCATCGGAAAGGCGCGCGACATCGCGGCATAGCTCATCGCTGTGAAGAACATGCCGACGAGGCCGACTAAGTAAGCCAGCGGCACCATTCCCTTGGAGTCGTGCCAAACGAACCCGAACACTGCATAAGGTGCGATAGGCACCATGAAAATCATGCCGTACACGACGAGGTCTTTGGTCGTAAGGGCCCGCTTCAGCTCCTGCTTGTAACCAAACTGTTCGACACCGCGCATCTGCGCGGACGCCACCGCGTCAGGCACTTGCGAAGAGCCCTGCACCGAACTAAGCGCGTCCGCTGTCGACTTCGGTGAGGAAGTCGATCACGCCCGCAAAGTAGCGCTCCTGATCGTCAAACATGGCCATGTGGCTCCCGGCCGGACAATCAAGGTAACGGCCACGCTGGACAGCGTCTGCCATACTTTTCATGTAGGCAGGATCCATGGTGTCATGGCGCGCGCCAATCATCATCGTAGGCACGCTGATGTGGCCCAAATCCGCGCTGCGATCCCACTGTGCAAGCTTGCCGCTCGCACCCAGTTCGCTTGGCCCCTGCATGGGTATATAGACCTTCGGATTGAGGTGTTTGAACGCACGCTCGGCCGGATCGGGCCACTCGCCCAGCGGTTTGCGCAGCACGTGATAGATGTAATGATGCCGCATCAATAGATCCATGTAGCGCGGGTTCGCATAATCCGCCGCCGCCTCAAGCTGCTTGGCTTCGGCGAGCGCCGCCGGCTCCATGGCCGGCATCAGGACTCGCTGCGCATAGTCGTTATAGGCGGGAATGCTCGCCATCATGTTTGAGATGACCAGGCCCTTCAGGTGCTGTGGGTGCCGCAGCGCATACTCAAGCGCGAGGATCCCGCCCCAGGAGTGCCCGAGGAGAAAGAAATTGCCGGCGTGCAGACCGAGGGCCTGCCGCACCTGCTCGACCTCATCGACGAAGCGCGGAATTTCCCAAAGGTCCGGGATATCCGGTTGATCGCTGTAATAAGATCCCAGCTGATCGTAATAATAGAATTCGATGCCGGCAGCCGGCAGATACGAATCGCAGGGCTCAAAGTACTCGTGCGTCATGCCCGGGCCCCCGTGCAGCAACAGAAGTTTCACGCCCGGATTGTTTCCGAAGCGCTTGGTCCAAACTTTGAACGCGCCATGGGGCGTTGAGATGGGAATCATGCGCACGCCGCCCGAGTAGCGGTCGCTTTGATTCGAATTATCCAAATAACTATCGGGCACCGGAGCGTGGGATGCGCCTAGCGCGCGGGTCGGGCTCAAGTTGCTTCCTTTGCGCGCATGAATCTGCGCTGGATCACCGTTGTAATAATGAGATCTTAGCGCGGCCGCCCCATGGGTTCTGCGGCGCGGGGGACAGCACGGGCTCAGCGCACTGCCGCCGCCGTTCGCGTGGACCGTGCTACCTGGTAAGATCGACCGCATGCAGAACAATATTTTTCAATGGCTTAAACGATCTTCCTAGATCGAATCCTCAGGATCGCGGATCCAATTGCACACGCTCCAAGTTAATTGAAGCCACCCCGTCCTGGGCCGAGAGATGTCCGAGACCGCGTGCACACCTCCTGCGCAGCGCGGCACAACCGCACAATACCCGCAGTGCCTTGGAGCATTGCGGCGCGCCAAGGCAAGCTTCAGTATGGCGCACAGAATTTTTCGCCCCCTTGAGGTCCCCATGAGTCTACATCTATCAATCGGCCCAATCGTATCGCTCGTCGCCGGCATTCTGATCTTGATAGTGCCGCGCCTTTTGAGCTACATCGTCGCAATTTATTTGATCATTATCGGACTGCTGGAACTCTCGGGCAGCGGCGGCCTCCACATCTAACGTTGGCACACCGCGACGCCAACTGCGGCGTTTACGATACCCACCCAGAGACACCAACCTGGGGTATCGCGTTGCCGGCATAGGAAGTGACGACC
>DATCBZ010000128.1:0-2614 GCA_036511555.1 Steroidobacteraceae bacterium | reverse complement strand
CGCCACGAGCTCGAAGCGGACATCGAGCCCTTCAAGGGGCTGCTGCTCGGCCTCTTTTTCATAGCGGTCGGAATGTCGGCCAATGTGGGCCTCATCAGCGCAGAGCCACTGCAAGTCATCGAGGTAACGCTCGGATATCTTGCGCTCAAGATTCTGGTCGTGTCCGCCGTAGGCAAACTCACCCGCCACGCGACGCAAGCGTCCTGGCGCATGGGCTTTACGCTGCCTGCCGGCGGCGAGTTTGCGTTCGTGCTGTTCGCGCTGGCGGCGGGCCAGCGGATCCTGGATACACACCTCGCGGACTTTCTGGTGCTCGTCGTCACCTTGTCGATGATGATCGGCCCGCTCATCCTCGGGTTGCACGACCGGGTGCGAAACGCGCTCGTGAAAGCCGACTCTGGCCCCTACGATACGATCGACGACAACGATAGCCGTGTCATCATTGCAGGCTTCGGCCGCGTCGGTCAGATCGTCTCGCGCGTGCTGCGGGCTCGGCACATCAATTTTACTGCACTCGACTCAAGTCAGACACACGTCGACTTCGTGCGCCGCTTCGGCAATAAAATCTATTACGGCGACGCATCGCGGCTGGATCTCCTGCGCGCTGCAGGCGCGGAGTCGGCCGAGATTTTCGTACTGGCGATCGACGACGTGGATGCTTCGGTACGCACCGCAGGGATGGTCCACGCCAACTTCCCGGGGCTCAGGATCCTGGCGCGCGCGCGCAACCGCCAGCACGCCTTTTCGCTCATGGATAACGGCGTCGACTACATCATCCGTGAAACCTATGGCTCGAGCCTGGAGTTGGCTGAAGCAGTGCTGACGCGACTCGGCGACACGCCGGCGCTGGCGCGCGCATCGGTCAAAAAATTCCGTCAGCACGATGAAAAAACTCTGGTGGAGCAATACGCCATCAAGGAAGACGAGGTGAAATTCATGGCGGCAGCGCGCGAGTCGGCGCAGCAGCTCGAGAAGCTCTTCGAGGCGGACGCGGCGAAGACCGACTAGGGCATACGCGACTGCTATGCTGGCGCGGTAATGGATGATGCGCGCCGGGTGCGAGAATTTTGGTTCGGCAAGCTGCCGCTCGGGCGCGACGCGCTCGCCGCCCGCATGCGCCTGTGGTTTGCGGGGGAAGACTCCCCTGAGCTTGCACAGGAGTGCGACGCCGCGTTGCGTGCCGAATTTGCGCCGCGAGTTGAGGCTGCACTGCGCGGCGACCTTGCCAGCTGGGGAGACGCTCCGCGCCGCCGTTTGAGCCTCATCCTTCTGCTCGACCAATTCCCCCGCAACATCTATCGCGGACGTTCACGCGCTTTTGCCGGAGATGAGCAGGCCGTCAGCCTCGCCTTGTCGGGAATGCAGTCCGGCGCGGATGCGGCTTTGGATCCGGTCGAGCGCATCTTCTTTTATATGCCACTGCAGCACTGCGAATCCATTGACGTCCAGGATGAGTCCGTCGCAGCGTATCGACGGCTGCTGCGCGAGGCAGCGCAGCCGCTCAGCGACTTCTTTGCTGAGGCGCTGAAGGCGGCGCAGAGACACGCAGAGATCGTACGGCGCTTCGGACGCTTCCCGCATCGCAATCGAATTCTGCGCCGCGACTCAACTCACGAGGAGGAAGATTTCGTCCGGCAGGGTGAAAGCTTCGGCCAAGACTGACGCCAATCTCACCACTGCCAAAACGAAGAATGCGCGTGGCAGCTCGAGTGCATCATCTCAACAATCGGTCGTTATCGTCGCCATCCGCCTGCACGCAGCGCTCAAGCACTCGCAGCCGCCGCTCAAGATCGCGCCGCGCTTCAAGCAGCTCCACCGCGAGCGCAGCCCCGGTGACATTCACACCCAGATCGCGCATCAGTCGCGCGGCCGTACGCAGGCGCGCAAGCTCACGCGCTGGCAGCTGCCATTGCTGCGGCTCAGTGCCGCGCGGCGAGACGAGCCCCAACTCAGCAAGCTCAATCACGACGTCAAAATCAATCTGGCTCGCGCGGCATACTTGCGTCACGGACAGCCATTCGCCGTCAGCCGATACCTGTGCTTCAAATGTCCCCGTTACCGTGGTCATCTTTTAGCCCCCCAGATTGGCGCGCGGGTTGAAGGCGAACTCGCGGCTCATTTGTTCGTAAAATGCACGCGCTTTGGGCGAGTCAGCCGGCGGCAGCGCAATCGACAGCTGCAGATATTCATCGCCGGGCGGATCACCCGGCAGACCCCGACCACGCAGGCGCAGTTTTTGTCCGGTGCGCGCCTGCTCCGGAATGCGCATTTGCACCTCACCACCTAACGTCGGCACGGTTACCGAGGCGCCCAGCGCCGCCTCCCAAGGGGCGATCGGCAGCGTCACCGTAACGTCGCGACCGTCGAGCTGATAGAGCGCGTGCGGTCGAATGTGTACTTCCAAGTACAGATCCCCCGCGCGCCCGTTGCCCTGTGCAGGCTCGCCCTGTCCGGCGAGCCGCAGCTGCTGTCCGTCGGTGAGCCCAGCGGGAATCGTAACCTTTACCTCGTGGCTGCGCGTTTCCGTCCTGCCGTCCGCGGTTTGCTGGGGACGCTGCAGCGAAAGCGTGCGCGCGCCGCCGCTGAACGCCTCTTCAAGATCAATGTCCACGCG
>DATCBZ010000127.1:0-7069 GCA_036511555.1 Steroidobacteraceae bacterium | reverse complement strand
ATCCCGTCATGCGTCGCCCGCATGCTGTTGATTGTGGAAGAAGTATGCAGCAGCGACGTGAGCGTGGCAAGCGCCTGTCCGGGCATCGTTTATTTGTGCATTGCCGCCACAGAAAAGAGGTGGAAGCGCCCTAAAGCCTGGGATCGGCCAACACGAAATACAGTCCGGCGGCGATCAGAATCGTGACCGGCAGCGTAAAAACCCACGCGACCAGAATGCGCCTGATCATGCCGTAGCGTAGGCCGGCGCGCGACGCCACCATGGTTCCACTGATCCCGGAGGTCACGATGTGGGTGGTGCTGACCGGTAAGCCCGTGAAGCCCGCGATCCCGATGAGCGCGGTCGCCACCAACTCCGCGGCAGCGCCTTGTGCGGGGGTAAGGTGGACATTTCCGAGGCGCTCGCCGAGTGTCTTGACGATGCGCTTGTAGCCGATCATGGTTCCAAGCCCCAGGCACAGCGCGCTCAGGGCGCGCACCCAAGGCGGCGCGTACTCGACCGTGTTACCCAGCTGTTTTGCTATCTGGTGCGCGCGTTTTCTCTCGGCAGCACTTGCGCCCGCCGCCTCTTCCACGTGCTTAAGCTCAGAGATGACCTGGTAGACGTCTCCCCGTACGCTCGATCGACGTTTGGCGACGTCCGACTTCAATCCTATTTCGAGTTTCACAGCCGGGGTCGCATTGCTTGGTTCTGCGCCGGGCAGAGGTGCGCTCTCATCCTGCGCAAAGCGCGCTTCAATCGATTGAGCTGAAGTGAGGCCAATGGCTTTGTGATCGTCGCCATATGCTTGGACGAGCGGCTCCGCCTGTTGCATGAGTGACGACAGATCGCTCAGCGATTGGCCCGAGGTGGGGTTTAAGGCATAGGCCGCTGGAAAGATGCCGATAATCGTCAGCATGATGAGACCGATGCTTTTTTGCCCATCATTGGTCCCGTGGGCAAAGCTGACGCCGGTGCAGGTGAGCACAAGAATCGCGCGCATCCACCAGACGGGAGGTTTGTCGCCTGCAGGTTCATACAGGTGTTTGTCATGCAGAGTCTTGCGCGTCAAAAAATACAGCGCGCCCGCCAAGGCGAATCCGAGTAGCGGTGAGATCGCGAGCGCTTCGAGCACCTTCCAGAGCTGCGGCCAGTGCACGCCCTCGATCAGGCTGCGCGAGTGCGCCAACGCATTGCCCAGTGCAACGCCGATCAGCGCGCCTATCAGACAGTGCGAACTCGAGTTCGGCAACCCGAACCACCAAGTGCCGATGTTCCAGACGAGCGCTGCCACGAACAAAGAAACGAGCATTGCCACCGCTGGGCCGCCGTCGGGTGGCGTCAGCACCTCTGGCGGCAGCAGCTCGACGAGCGCGTAGGCGACGGCGATGCCGCCGACCAGTACTCCCAGGAAATTCATGAATCCCGACCAGACCACCGCCTGCACGGGCTTCAGAGACTTCGTGTATATGACAGTTGCCACCGCATTCGCCGCATCATGAAAGCCGTTGGTGACCTCAAACATCATGACCATTACAAGGCTAAAGACGAGAAGCCCAAAGGCCAGCGCGGAAGTCGGGTCGAGATGGTTTAGCAAGAAGTCCCCCGTAAATCTTTTGAATCAAGGCGTGAAAGACGCAAGGGTTGCGCTGCTCACGCAGTCTCTGCCGCCGTCATACTTCGGCATCGGACCGGGCGGGGCAGCGGCGTCTCACCACCAGCGCCTTTAGCACACGCGGCACGCGCACGCTGCGTTCTCACAAGCATGCAGAGTGCTTTTATGCAGCGCTCTACGTGACGCGCCTTCTGGCTCCCGAAACTCAGCCGACTCAGCAGCACATTAGGGTGCTGCACGACATGCCAGTCACTGGGGCGTCTTGAATCCTGGTTGTTGACTCAGGTTCGCCAAGCCATTTTCTTCAAATCCCAGGAACATTCTCAGATTCGCGAGCCGGCCCTGCGCCTCCATTGTCCTGCCAGCGAGCTCATTGAGGTCGTGCTCGTTGAGCTTCTCCGGCGGAGCGCTTGCGGCAATGGCCGCGCCAATATAAAGCGTGGTTTCAAAAGCGTGCATCGACTCCATAACGGATGCGAGGATTCCATGAAACCACGCGTAGGTCTGCAGCTCCTCATAGGGCATCAAGTTTAACGAACCACTTTGCCGGATCGCTTGCCAGGGGCCGTCAAGCGTGGCGTTGAAGTTCACGGAGTAGTCAAACTTGCCGTCACCTATCGGCGCATGTAAGCGCACGGCCTGAATGACCCGCAGATCCGCATCCAGTTCCTGTTGAACTCTGGAAGCCTCGATCACATTCGCCGCAAAACTGCTTCGGTTCCCTGCCACCTCTCTTACCAGCTCGCGCCGCGCCTCTGTCAGCTCACGACGCTCGTGAACATATTCAACGATTTTCTCGAGCGCAAGGGCGAGGAGCAGCCCTATCGCAATAGCTGCAATGTGCGCCATAAAGTCGCGCCAGCTGTGGGTCGGCCCATGGGGGGCGTGCACGTCCAGCATTCCGATGCCTCTTATTCCCAGGCAGATTGAACCAGCATCTGGATTCTAGCGCGAATAGGACCGCGCCTGGATAGAACGCCATCGGGCGTGACGATGACACGCCGGTCCCGCGCATGAGCGTTATTGCGACGGCCGTATCGCCCGCTATCGACGCGCGACTGGCCGAGACTGCGGGGGACGCAAAAAGGCGTCGCCCGCACATCGCCTGCCGCGGCCGATCATGTTTCGGCCGAAAAGCTGTTTGAGATTGCTCTCAAATACACCGCGCTTATCTGCAGCTCTGCGCCGCACCAGCTCTCGCAACGAACATAATGGCCATCAACGTTGAAGCTCGCGGTAGACATGAAACGCTCAATGTCTGTACGGCGATCTAACTCATCAATCTCGTGATCTCTCGTGAGCGTTTCTGCGGCGTT
Organism: Steroidobacteraceae bacterium; assembly: GCA_036511555.1. Lineage (GTDB taxonomy): Bacteria > Pseudomonadota > Gammaproteobacteria > Steroidobacterales > Steroidobacteraceae > PALSA-1196. Next base: position 4,159 of record DATCBZ010000127.1, on the reverse strand, counting down.
AAGGATGCGCCTTTGCTTGAGTTCGCCGCGAACGCCTCAGTATCGTGCACCGGCGAGCGAGGGCGTCCGCAAATGAGGCAGGCAACGTGCAAGCCGTGAATTTCTCTCACGCGTTGATGCAGCAATTCTCGCTTGTCGCAGCGCAAGCGCTTGCCTACAGTGCGTTTCGAAAGTTATTCCGTGGTATCGAACGTCAATGCCAAACAGATCCTCAAAGGTCCAATCGATTCAGCGGTGTCGCTCAATGGCGACGTGACCGGGACCGCGCGTGCGGTGGCGCAGCAGGAACAAGCGTTGCGCACAGACACGAATTATTCATCAAGGAGCAATGTAATGCATACGCGAATCATAGCCGCTGCTGTTCTGTTCACCGGGGCTGCGCTTGTGGGCCATCCGGTACGCGCGCAAAATCTTGCAGCCGTAGAACAAGTCATGGTCGGCGTCTCAACACAGACGAAGCAGCTCGACACGGCGCTCGTGAGCCTTGGAAAGATTTCCATGGGCTTGCATGGATCCGATGCAGCGAGCGCCGAGGAAGTTGCGCACGCGGGTCACGAGTTCAACGGGGCCGTCGGCGAGGCAGCACCGGTCGGGGTGATCCTGCGTCACATGAAGAATCCGGAAGACGTTCGCTTCGCGCGCACGATGCTCGCGATTTCGGCGAGTAAGGCGGTGCTGGTTGCCGATTCTGATATCGAAATTATCAATCGCGCGCTGTCGCAAATTGCAAATCCCGAGGCCGCTGCTCAGTCGATCAAGGTTCGCGATGCGATCGTTCTGACTCGCAATCTTCTCGGGTCATTTGCACTCACGGCGAAGTCGTCGCAGCGAACCCAGGCAAGCAACACTTAAGGCGGCGCACTGGCAGCGGCAGAGTGGCGGCTGCTAACGCGGTGGGATCTACAAGGATCGACCAGTGCCGTGCGGGCATAAGGCGCAGGCCACGGCTTCTGGCCGCGGCGTGTTGGCCTCTATCCTACGGCCGCCTTTGCGTTTACGGCACCGGGCAGCGTCAAATCGCAGTCCTGCGGCAGCGGTGCGACCTCGCGTAGCCAGCCGAATAAATCCGCGGCGCGCCGCTCCTGAATCGCCAGCAGCGCTTCACGCAGCGTCGACGCTACCGCATCGATCTCCTTCGGAACGTACTCTTTGCCATCGCTATCGGCCAAGACGCCAATCGGAGTCACTATGGCAGCGGTGCCGCAGGCAAAGAGCTCGGTGCATTCTCCGTTTTGGATTTCCATAAGAAGCTCATCGAGCTCCATCGGCCGCTCGACCATCGTGTAGCCCAGATGTCGGCCGAGGGTAATCAGCGAATCGCGTGTGATGCCCGGCAGGATCGTGCCGTCAAGCTCCGGCGTATGCACTTTCCCGCCGATCACCGCGAACAGATTCATGCCCGAGAGCTCCTGGATCCAACGCTGCTCGCGTGCGTCAAGCCATAGCGCTACCGTGTAGCCGCGTGCGACGGCGGCGTTCGACGCACGCAGCGATGCTGCGTAGTTTGCGGCTGCTTTGGCGGTTCCCAGGCCACCCACTGCAGCGCGCACGTCGGCGCGTTCGATCGCGACGCGCATCGGACCTGTCGAATAGACCTCGACCGGGTTTGCTATCAATACAAAACAGAAACGCGTCGAATTGCGCAGCAGATAGCCATCCTCGGCGCCATAGATAAATGGCCGCAGGTACAACGAACGACCCGATGTGCGAGGGATTAAGGCATTGCAGCTGCCGGCGACCGCGTCGATCGCCTCAAAGAAGAGTGCTTCGGGCACGGCTGCCATTGAGAGCCGCTCCGCCGAGCGCGTAAAGCGCTGCCAGTTATCACGCGCCCTGAAGAGGTTGGGCCAGGAGCGGCCCACGGCATAGGCCTTGAGACCCTCAAACACAACTTCAGCGTATTGCAGCGCACGCGCCCCCGGCAATATTTCGATCGGCCCAAACGGCTTTAGAACGCCGCGACTCCAGCTGCCATTCGACCATTCGGCGCTGAACATTACCGGTGCCGGCACGGCGCCGAATCCGAGCTTCTCCGGCAGTTTGAAGTCTTTCAGCGCCGCGGCAACGCCCGGCGCAATCTCGTATCGCTGCATATTAGTTTCGCAAGTACGCGTCGGTACCGGCGAGCCAGTCCTGTCGCGGCGGACAGAACACGTCGACGTCGAGCGTGTCCTCAAGGGCGAGCGCCCGATGCGGTAAATTAGAGGGAATCACCAGCACCTCGCCTGCGCGTACAACGAGTTCGCGCTCATCGTGCGGGCCAAGCCAAAATTGCAATGCGCCCTGCAGGATGTACGTCAACTGCTCGTTCTCGTGTGAATGCCGCGGCACATCATCGCCCTTCTTTAAATAGACGTGCGCAATCATCATTCGCTCGCTGCTGATGAGGCGGCGTGTGATGGTGCCTTTCAAGGGCTCGGCGGGCAGATCATCCCAGCGATAGTGGCGCGCGTTCTCGGCGCTTAAATCACCGCTCGGCGCGTCCTCCTGTGAGGTACGCGCGATGTGTGAGGGTATTGTGCTCATGAGTTTCTCCGTGTTAGCGAAAGCGCGCATCGATTGGGACATCGAGGGCAACAGCAAATCGATTGGTCTCGTTGGCAAGTCCAATTACCGCCAGAAGCTCGGCGTGTTGCGCCGGCGTCATTCCTTTGGCCGTGGCGCCCGCACCGTGCGAGGCGATGCAGTAGCGGCAGCCGTTGGTTACGGAAACCGCGATATAGATGAGCTCCTTGGTGAGCGGATCGAGCGCGCCGGGACTCATCACTTCTTTTATGTTCGCCCACATCCTCTTCAGGGTCGGCGGGTCGTGTGCAAGAACCTTCCAGAAATTGTTGATCCAATCGGTCTTGCGCGTCGCCATGATGTCGTCGTATACGGCGCGGACCTCGTTTGAGGCGTCGGCATACTCGATTGGGGTGGAGGCGAAACTCATGGCACAATCGCAATGACGCGTGCCGGGAAACCGGCGCCGTTCTCGACCTTGGGGAACGTGACCCACACGATGCCGCCGGCTTCGGGGACCTTGTCGAGATTTGCGAGGAGCTCAATCTGATAATGATTTAGCCCAAGGATGTAGGACTCCAGTGAATAGTCGTCCGTGGTCGTGCGCAGACCCGGATCGGTGTCCGTCGTTTCATGGCCGGAGGCCGTGATGCCACGCTCCTCGTAGAGGAGCTTCAAGACTTCCTTAGTCCAACCCGGATAGTGGAAAACCCCCTTGGCGTCGCGATTGGCAAGCTTGGCAGAGTCCGGCCAACGCTTCGCCCAGTCCGTGCGCATGGCGACAAAGGCGCCGCGCGGTATGCGCCCATGACGGTTTTCCCATGCCTTCACATCGTCGAGCGATAAAAGGTAGTCGGGATTCTTCGCGGCCTGCTCGTGCACGTCGAGAACGACGAGCGGCATAAGCATCTCTTTCGGATCGATGGTGTCCACGGTATGCAGTCCGGCATGGAAATGCGCCGGCGCATCAATATGGGTACCCCACTGGCCGACGTGGCAATACTCATTAATGCGAAAGCCGTCCTTTTCGACGGTATAGAGGGTTTTAACGGTTTCGTCCGGCGCACCTTTCCAATGCGGGATGCCCGGTGCGAAGGCGTGGGTTAGGTCGACGAACCGGTGCGCCTGCATCACAGCCAAGGCGTCGGCGAGCGACCCGGATTTGCCCGTATCCGCCGCGAATGAGGCGCTTGCAAGGAGCGCGCACGCCACGGCACCAAAAAGACCTCGGCCCCACACTCGCATGGCGATGCTCCTTAATACGTAACCGCTTCAAAACGGGAGCACAAGGCTAGCATGCGGCTGTCTCGACGGCCCGTCTGCATCGTGCGCCCGGGTGCCCGTACCGCCAAGGCCTGTCAGTTCTACTCAGCGCGGCATCCAGAGGTGCTGTATGCATGGCCGGGTCGTTGTAAAAAAGTCAAAAGCGGGATCCTTTGCGGCGTCTTACGGCAACGCAGCACCCGGAAAAGCGTTTCCGAGCCGATAGCGTCCAAGGCTTATTCGTCGCGCGGTTAGGTCTTTATAGCGAACGCTTATTGAACCTCAGGTTGCGCACCGTCTATCCTCCACCGCCTGAAGAGCTAGAAGAATAGTTCCCGGCCGGGTTCATCGTGGCCGAGCAGGAATTCGGCGGAAGCAATAGGGCGCGCGT
>DATCBZ010000126.1:0-4351 GCA_036511555.1 Steroidobacteraceae bacterium | reverse complement strand
TCGGACGCCCTGGCAGCTCGCCGCGAGCCAATGGATCCGGCATCCATATTCCCGCGCGATTCAGAAATTCGATCTGGATATCTGGATCTTTCCCATCTATTCGATCACACTTGATATCGTAACATTAGTTATTATATACTTTGCTAGCTTTACCAAGGCTTGGCAATGGAACAACTTCGTAACTTCGGCTACCTCCTCAAGGATCTCGGGCGCCTGTATACGCGCCGCTTCGAGGAGCGTGCGGAGGCGCTGCATCTCACCCTGCCGCAGTGCAAGACGCTCGGCTATCTCACGCGCAACGAAGGCGTAAGCCAAGTGCGTCTCGGGGAACTCGCCGAAATTGATCCCATGAGCATGGTACGCATACTCGATTACATGGAAGCCGAAGGCTGGGTCGAGCGCCGCCCGGATCCCAATGACCGTCGTGCGCGCTGTCTGTTCATCAAAGACAAGGCGCGCGCCATTCTCGATGAGATCTGGGCGCTCGCGGACGAAACGCGCACAGAATTCCTCGGTGCCTTATCCACCGATGAGTCACTGCAACTTATCGACATGCTGGAACGCATCCACGCGCGCGCGCGCGCCATTGCGGCGTCCGCCGCGACCGCGGATGCCACGCCGGCGGCGAAGACCTCCAAGAAGCGCACTTTGACAGCAGACGAAAATCATCCGGGGCCAACATCATGAGTGCCTCCAAAGCTGCATCGCGCGCCGAAATTGTCGAGATGCCGAACGAGCGGCTCGAGCGCGCTGCCGCGGCGCCCGCGCCTGCCGAACCGGTGGCGGCGCGTACTTGGAAGGATCGCCTGCGGCTGCCGCTCATGCTGCTCGCGCCGCTCATCGTGATCGTGGGCGGACTGTATTTCTACTTCACCGCCGGCCGCTATCAGTCCACCGACGATGCCTATGTTGAGGCTGCGCAGATGGTCATCAGCGCCAACATCGCCGGGCGCGTGAGCGAGATCGACGTTCACGACAACGAGCGTGTCAATAAAGGCGCGGTGCTGTTTCGCATCGATGACGCGCCGTTTCGGATCGCGGTGCAGGAGGCACAGGCGCGCCTGGGCAGCGCCCGTCTGCAGGTCGAAGCACTGCACGCAACCTATCGCCAGCGCCTTGCCGAAGTGCGCGGCGCGGAGGAGACACTTGCCTATCAGCAGCGCGAGTACGATCGGCAGAACGGCCTTTTGAACTCCGGTATCTCCTCCCAAGTGCAGGTGAACCAGCTGCGCCATGCGCTCGACAACGCGCGCCAGGCGCTGAGCGCTGCGCGCGAGGAACTGGCCGCGGTGGCGGCGAACCTGGGCGGCGATGCCAACACTTCGATCGAGACTCATCCGAACGTCCTGCAGGCGCGCGCCGCGCTTGACCGCGCCGAGCTCAATCTTTCCTACACCATCGTCACAGCCCCCGAAGATGGCATCGTCGCGAAGGTCGAGCAGCTGCAGGTCGGCAACTACATCAATGCCTCAAGTCCGCTGTTTGCACTCATCTCCACGCGCGACGTCTGGGTCGAAGCCAACTTCAAAGAGAGTCAGCTCGCCTACATGCGTCCCGGACAGTCGGCCACGGTCAAGATTGACAGCTACCCCGACAAGGTTTTCCATGCGCGCATCACGAGCCTAAGTCCGGGCACCGGCGCCGCCTTCTCAATGCTGCCGCCGGAGAATGCGACCGGTAACTGGGTGAAGGTCGTGCAGCGGCTGCCGGTGCGCCTGGCAGTCACGGACGCGCCCGCTACGCTGCCGCTGCGTGCAGGATTGAGCGCCGATGTGAGTATCGATACCGGCCATGCACGCGAGGGCCTGTTCACCGCAGCAACGGCCAAGCGCGCAGCAGGTCCAGCGCCGTAACGTCACGAGTGCGCGCATGACACCGGCAATGCGACAGCACCGCGTGCTGATCACCGTCTCCGTCATGGTCGCCTCGATCATGCAGGCGCTCGATGCGACCATCGCAAATGTCGCGCTACCGCGCATGCAGGGCAGCCTCTCGGCGACCCAGGATCAGATCAACTGGGTATTGACGTCCTACATCATCGCGACCGCCATCATGATGCCCTTGAGCGGCTGGCTTGCAGGGCAGTTCGGACGCAAGCGCGTGTTCCTGTTTTCCATTGCCGTCTTCACGGCAGCCTCGGTGCTTTGCGGCATGGCGCAGACGCTCCCGGAGATGGTCGTGTTCCGAGCCCTGCAGGGCGTGGGCGGAGCGGCGCTCGTGCCGATGTCGCAGGCGGTGCTGCTCGATATCAATCCCCCCGAGCGGCACGGCCGCGCCATGGCGGTGTGGGGCATGGGCGTCATTCTCGGACCGATCATCGGCCCGGCGCTCGGCGGCTGGCTGACCGACGACTACAACTGGCGCTGGGTGTTCTACGTCAATGTGCCATTCGGCATCGTCTCATTTCTCGGCGTCGCAAGCTTTCTGGCCGAGAGCGCGAAGAAGCGCAGCAGTTTCGATTTCTTTGGCTTTCTCACGCTGAGCTTTGCACTGGGTGGATTGCAGTTGATGCTCGATCGCGGACCGTTGAAGGACTGGTTCGGCGCCACCGAGATCTGGATAGAAGCTGCGATCGCCGCGGTCGGCTTCTATCTTTTCGCCGTGCACACGGCGACCGCGCGCGAGCACCCTTTCATCAGCCCGAGTCTGTTCCGCGACCGAAATTTTCTGACCGGTAACATATTCGTGTTCGTGGTCGGCGCGGTGCTGTTTGCGACGCTTGCGCTGTTGCCGCCGCTCCTGCAGGAGCACATGGGCTATCCGGTGTTCCTGACGGGGCTCGTCACCGCCCCGCGCGGCGTGGGCACGCTCCTGTCCATGGTGATCGTGGGGCGCCTCATCGGGCACATCCCCACGCGCTACCTCATTTTGTTTGGACTTGCCATGACTGCTCTTTCCCTGTGGCAGATGACGAGTTTCTCGCTTCTCATGGACGCAAGGCCCGTCATCTGGTCGGGCTTCATTCAGGGCGTCGGCACCGGTTTCGTCTACATACCACTCGCCGCGGTGGCGTTTGCGACCCTGGATACGCAGCTGCGCAACGAGGCGACCGCGATGTTCAACCTGACGCGCAATATCGGCTCGGCCATCGGCATCTCGGTGGTCGCAGCGTTCCTCGCGCGCAACACTCAGATCATGCACAGCGCGTTAGCCTCGCACCTGACCCTGTATGGCTCGCACGCTTCTGCTTCGGCGGCCGAACTTGCGCTACTCAATCATCGGGTGACCGAACAGGCGGCGATGATCGCCTACAACGATGACTTTAAGCTCATGTTGATTCTCACCATCTGTGTCATCCCGTTCGTGTTTCTGCTGCGCGATGTGCATAGGCAGAAGAGCGCCGTGGCGGTGTTCGAATGAGGCTAGGCGTCGTCATCGCATCGGCGCTCCTGTGCGGCTGCGCCGTCGGGCCTGACTTCGTGCGCCCGGTCACGCCCAAATCGCAGCAATATTTGCCGTCCCAGGCTCCCGATGCCCTCGACACCGCAGCCGCTCAAAGCGCGCCCGCCCAGCAGATTGTTCTCGGCGCAGAAGTATCCGCGCGCTGGTGGAATCTCTTTGCTTCCAGTTCCTTGGATGACACCGTGTCGCAGGCTCTGACTGCGAACCCGACATTGCTTGCAGCAGCGAGCACGCTTGCACAGGCGCAGGAACTCGTCACCGCGGCGGGCGGTGCGCTGTATCCGCGCGTCGACGTCAATGGTGGCGCCGGCCGCCAGAAATACGGCAAAGAGTTCCTGGGGCCGCTCACCGCGCCGCCGCCCTTCACCTATTTTGCGGGCGGCGCCACAGTCAACTATTCGTTTGATTACGTGGGCGGCGTCGGCCGCTCGATCGAAGCGCGGCGCGCGCTTGCGGAGTATCAGCATCAGGAGCTGCGTGCGGCGCGTCTCGCGTTGAGCGGCGATGTGGTCACCCAGGCGATCGCGATCGCGGCGGCGCGCGAACGCCTGCGCGCCATCAACGAGCTCCTCATCGACGATCGGCGCAATCTGCAACTGGTACAGGCCTCCTTCGATGCGGGTAATGCGACACGCGTCGATGTGCTGTTCGCCGACAGCCAGCTTGCGAGCGATGAGACGCTGCTGCCGCCTGCGAGCCAGGAACTTGACGTCGCGCGCCATGCGCTGGCCGTGCTCCTCGGCCGCGCGCCCGCCGAATGGAGCGGAGCCGATTTTGATTTCGCGCAATTGACTCTGCCGGCAACGTTACCGGTCAGTCTGCCGTCGGAGCTCGCGCGCGGGCGTCCGGACATCCTCGCGGCCGAGGCGCAGCTGCACGCCGCGACCGCACAAGTGGGCGTTGCAACCGCGAACCTCTATCCGCACATCACCCTGACCGGCTCCGTCGG
>DATCBZ010000125.1:0-6364 GCA_036511555.1 Steroidobacteraceae bacterium | reverse complement strand
AAGCGCGGCGAGTGCCGCGGTAAAAACTCGCACATCTCCTGGACGCAGGTCGAGACCGGTTCCGCCATCACCTGGAAATATCCGAGCTGCGTGCTGCGCGGCGCAGGCTCCATCGGCGAGTTCTACTCCGTCGCCACCGTCAACAATCATCAGCAGGCCGATACCGGCACCAAGATGATTCACATCGGCCCTGACACCCGCAGCACCATCATCTCCAAGGGCATCTCCGCCGGCTGCGGGCAGAATACCTATCGGGGGCTCGTGAAGATCCTGCCGAGCGCCCACGGCGCGCGCAATTTCACCCAGTGCGATTCGCTCCTGATGGGCGCGCGCTGCGGGGCTCACACGTTTCCCTACATTGAGGCCAAGAATCCGACCGCGACGGTGGAGCACGAGGCCAGCACGTCGAAGATCAGCGACGACCAGCTCTTTTACTGCCAGCAGCGCGGCATCACGACCGAGGATGCCGTCAATATGATCGTGAGCGGTTTCTGCAAGTCGGTGTTCAAGGAGCTGCCGATGGAATTTGCCGTCGAGGCGCAGAACCTGCTGGCGGTGAGCCTGGAAGGAGCGGTCGGATGAGCGCTCTCCTTCGCATCAGCGATCTTAAGGTTGCAGTGGGCGCTAAGCCGGTGCTGAAGGGCCTCACGCTCGAGGTGAATCCAGGCGAAGTGCACGCCATCATGGGCCCGAACGGCTCGGGCAAAAGCACTCTCGCGCATGTTCTTGCCGGGCGTCCGGGCTACACCTTGACGGGCGGCAGCGTGAGCTTCGAAGGCCGTGATTTGCTCGCGCTCGCCCCTGAGGAGCGCGCGCGCGCCGGAGTTTTTCTGGGATTTCAATATCCGGTGGAGATACCCGGCGTCAACAATGTTTACCTCCTGAAGGCCGCATTGAATGCGGTGCGCAAGGAACGCGGTTTACCCGAGGTTGACGCCTTTGAATTTCTGGGCGTGGTGCGCGAGAAAATGAAAGTGATGCGCATGGATGAGAGTTTTCTCGGCCGTGCCGTCAATGAAGGTTTCTCGGGCGGCGAGAAGAAGCGCAACGAGATCCTGCAGATGTTGATCCTCGAGCCCAAGCTTGCGATTCTCGATGAAACTGACTCGGGGCTTGATATCGACGCATTGAAGATCGTCGCCGACGGCGTCAATAGTCAGCGCTCAAGCGAGCGCGCCTTCCTGCTCGTGACTCACTATCAGCGCATGCTCGACTACATCGTTCCCGATTTCGTGCATGTGCTCGTCAATGGCCGCATCGCCAAGAGCGGCGATCGCACGCTCGCGCTCGAATTGGAACGCCGCGGCTACGAATGGGTCAGCGACGTGGCCGCCTGAGATTGCCATGAGCCAAACGCTCGCCGCCCGCATCGCAGCGGAATTCGCCACAGCCGCCGAACAGCTGCCGGAAGGCATCGTCAGCGCCGAACGGCGCCGTCTGGCGGTAGCGGCGCTCGGCGTGCAGGGACTGCCCGCCGGGCGCGATGAGAATTGGAAATATGCAAATCTGCGTGCGCTTGAGCGCGTGCGCTTCACACCGGCAGGAGCTGTGCCGGCCACGGCCGAACCGCCGGCGCCACTATGCGCTGCGGATCTGCCGGCGGTGCTGCCTGGCTATAGCCGCTTTGTATTTGTCGACGGCGCGTTCGCGGCTGAACTTTCGAGCGCACGCGTACCGGTCGCAGCCGCTGTCGGATTGCCGGCACACGCCATCGCAGGCGATGCGCGCTTTGCCTTACTCAACGACGCCTTTGCAAACGACGCGGCGGTGCTGCAGGTGGGTCCCGGGGCTGCGTCGTTGGTTGAAGTCGTGTTCGTGGCGCGCGCTGCCGGCAGCGTCGCCGCCTCCTACCCGCGCCTGCAAGTGCAGGTCGCAAGCACTGCGTGCCTGACCCTCATCGAGCGCCATGTGAGCGTGGCAGGCGATGCCAACTTTACAAACGTTGCGGTCGAGATTGATGTCGGGCGCGGCGGCAAATTCACGCACTTTCGCGTGCAGCAAATGGGCATGCGCGCCACATGGATCGATACGCTCAGTGCCGATATCGCGCAGGATGCATGCTATCAGCAGCATCTGGTGCAGCTCGGCGCCTTGGCGGCGCGCTCAACGGTGCACGTACGTCTGTGCGGCCCGGGCGCCGCGGTGAAGCTGCACGCGCTTTCCGCCGCGAAGGGACCGCAGGTGCACGACGCCTATGCGCTGGTGGAGCACATCGCACCGCACGCGACCAGCGAACAGGTCTTCCGCGGCATCGCAGCCGGACGTGCGCGCGTCGCCTTCAACGGCAAGGTCACCGTGCGCGCGGGCGCACACGGCAGCGACTCGCGCCAGTCGCTGCGTGGGCTGCTTGCGGGCCCAGAGGCGGAAATCGACGTGCGACCGCAACTTGAGATCCATACCGACGATGTGCGCTGCAGTCACGGCGCAACTGCCGGCAAACTCGACGACGCGGTACTTTTCTATCTCCTCTCGCGCGGACTTGCACCCGACACGGCGCAGCAGCTTCTGAAATGGGCGTTCCTCGCCGATGTCGTCGGCAAGATCGAGATCCCGGAGCTCAGGAGAAGCGTTGAGCTTGCACTCGCGGGCAGCATTGAAGTGACGGCGGATTTAAAGGAGCTCTTATGAGTGTCGCAAGTGCTGCGTATCCCGTGAGCGATCAGCCGCTTGACGCCGAGAGCGTGCGCCGCGATTTCCCCATCCTCGCGCGCAACATCAACGGTAAGCCGCTCGTGTATTTGGATAGCGCTGCATCCGCGCAGCAGCCGCTGCCGGTGATGCGCGCGGTCGAGCGCTATGAGACCCACTCGCACGCCAATGTGCATCGCGGCGTGCACACCTTGAGCCAGGAGGCGACCGAGGCCTTTGAAGGTGCGCGCGAGCGCGTGCGGCGTTTCGTCAATGCGGCCTCGACGCGCGAGATCGTCTTCGTACGCGGTACGACCGAAGCGGTCAATCTCGTCGCGCAATCATTTGCACGGCCGCGCTTCCTGCCGGGCGATGAAATCCTCATCACCGCCCTTGAGCACCACGCGAACATCGTCCCCTGGCAGCTCGTGTGCGAACAGGCGGGCTGCATCTTGAAGGTCGCGCCCATCGATAAGAAGGGCGAGCTCTTGTTCGATGAGTATCTAAAGCTCTTATCGCCGCGCACGCGGCTCGTTGCCTTTGCGCACGTGTCGAACGCACTCGGCACGGTGCTGCCCGTGAAACGCATGATCGCAGCGGCGCATGAGCACGGCGCGCGCGTGCTCATCGATGGCGCGCAGGCGGTACCGCACGCGCGCGTCGACGTGCGCGCGCTCGATGCGGATTTCTACGCCTTCTCGAGCCACAAGCTCTACGGTCCGACGGGAATCGGTGTGCTCTACGCGCGCGAGGAAATCCTGGCGTCGATGCCGCCCTGGCAGGGCGGCGGCGACATGATTCGCACCGTGACTTTCGCGGCGAGCACCTATAACGATTTGCCGTGGAAGTTCGAAGCCGGCACGCCGCATATCTCCGGAGCTGTGGGTCTGGGTGCGGCAATTGAGTACGTGGAGGCGCTCGGGCTTGAGGCCATCGCCGCGCACGAACAGCGGCTTCTCAGACTTGCGACCGACGAGCTGTCACGGATTCGCGGCGTGCAGATCATCGGCACGGCCGCTCACAAGGCCGCCGTCGTCTCGTTCACGATGGCGGGCGTCCACCCGCACGACATCGGCACCATCCTTGACTCTGAGGGTATTGCGATCCGCACCGGCCACCACTGCGCAATGCCGGTCATGGACTTCTTTGGCGTCGCGGCAACTGCGCGCGCCTCCTTCGGCTGCTACAGCACCGCCGATGACGTGACGCGCCTGGTGGCTGCAGTGGAGCGCGTGCGCGAGGTCTTCGCCTGATGGACCTCAAGGATCTGTATCGCGATGTGATCCTCGATCACAACCGCAAACCCAGAAACTTCGGACGGCTCAGTCCCGCCGATGCCAAAGCCGATGGTCACAATCCGCTCTGCGGCGACCGCTTGTCGGTGTCGATCCGGCTGAATGGTGACAGGATCGAGGACGTGCAGTTTGAGGGTGAGGGCTGCGCCATCTCCACCGCCTCCGCATCCCTCATGACCGAAGCCGTCAAGGGTAAAAGCCGCGCCGCAGTCGATACGCTGTTCGAGCGCGTGCATGCACTGCTGACGACCCAAGATGCGACGCCGCCGCAGGATCTGGGCAAGCTTGCTGCCCTTGCCGGCGTGCGCGAATATCCGGCGCGTGTCAAATGCGCAACGCTCTGCTGGCACACGCTGAACGCCGCGCTACAAAACCGCGCGACTGTTAGCACGGAGTGAGGCGATGCGCTCACACGAAAACCAGCCGTTTGTAGTGAATCGCGAAGTGCGCGCCGTGATCGTACCGGCGGGTGTGGAGGTGCGCTTAAAGCCCGGCCAGGCAGGCTACATCACGCAGGCTTTGGGCGGCAGTTTCACCGTCTATCTTGACGGCAATCTGTTGCGCGTTTCGGGCGAAGACGCCGATGCCATCGGCCAGGAAGTCGTGAAGCTCCCGGAGCTTCCGCCCAATGCCACCGAGGAGGACGTCAAGAAACTCGCCTGGGATCAAATGCGCACCTGCTATGACCCTGAAATTCCGATCAACATCGTTGAGCTTGGCCTCGTGTACGAGTGTGACGTAACGCAGAATGACGACGGCACGAGAAGCCTCGATGTGAAGATGACTCTCACCGCCCCCGGCTGCGGTATGGGCGAGGTGCTCGTCGAGGATGTGCGCGAAAAGATCGAGCGCATCCCGACCGTGCGCCAAGCGCGGGTCGAACTCACATTCGATCCGCCCTGGAGTCAGAGCATGATGTCCGAAGCTGCGCGCCTGCAAACCGGGATGTACTAGAGATTCGGCATGCCTTGCGAGTGGGTCGATGTGGGTGCGTCAGTAGAACTAAGCGAAGCTCGGCCGCTTGCGGTTGAGTTCGACGACGTCGATCTCATTATTGCGCGCTGCGGCGATCGGCTCTATGCGGTGGAGAACCGCTGCACCCATGACGGACAGAGCCTGACCGGTGCCGAGATCGAATCCTGCGAGATCATCTGCCCGCGCCACGGCGCTCGCTTTTGTTTGCGCTCCGGCGAGGCTCTGACTCCTCCAGCCTACGAGGCGCTGCGCACTTTCAACGTGTGCGAGGAACAGGGGCGCATATTGCTTGAGCGTCCCGCGTGAAGCGCCTCACCCTGGTGCGCCACGCGCACGCGAAAGTTGAGGCGCCGCCGGTCACGGACTTCGATCGGCCGCTGAGCCGGCGCGGCAAGCGCGAGGCCAAAGAGACGGCGCTTCTGCTTCTGGAGCAGGGACTCGTACCGGATCTCATTGTTGCAAGCCCGGCGAAGCGGACCTTGCAGACCGCGGCAATACTGCTGCAAGAGCTGCAGGTCCGGGAACGGCATCTGCGCCACGATGAGACGCTATATCTTGCCTCGGCGGACGCGCTGCTGAATGTAATCCGTGCCACCGGCCCGCGCATCGAACAGCTGATGATCGTCGGGCACAACCCTGGTATCTCGGTGCTCGCCAACGTGCTTGCGCCGGAAGCTGCCCTTGGCGAGTTTGCAACGGCGGCAGCGTGCACGATGCAATTCGAGGCGCCCAACTGGGCTGCGATCAACGCAGGCTCCGCGACCAATACATCGCGCCAGGCGCGCGCCCCGCGGCTGTTCGGCTTTTTCAAATAGAGCGTATTAGGGCGTATTTGCGCACCATAACTCCACACCGGGCATCTCGCCACTAATGCGCAACTCATGAGGTGTCGGCCATGCAGGTCTCCTACCGCACCCAGACCGTAGGCAGCGGAGAGATCTTTTTACCACGAAGCCGGAGCCATGTCGGCGCCGGTCATATTGTTGCTGCACGGCTTTCCGACCGCGGGCCACATGTTCCGCGATTTGATACCACTGCTCGCGAGCGACTTTCGTCTCATCGCGCCTGATCTACCGGGTTTCGGCAATACCAAGGTGCCGCCGCGCGGCGCGTTTGACTACACGTTCGATAATCTTGCTACGGTGATTGGCGGATTCACCGAAGCCTTCCACTTGCAGCGCTACGCGATTTACGCGTTCGACTATGGCGCGCCGACGGGGTATCGGTTGGCGGTTGCGCACCGGAAAAGGGTGAGCGCAATCAACAGCCAAAACGGCAATGCCTATCTTGATGGCTCCAGCGACCAATGGGAACCGTTTCAGGCTTATTGACGCACCCCGACTCCCGAGAATCGCGCGGCCTGCCGGGACTCGTTCAGCGCCGCGACGATCCGCAGCCTTCAGTATCTCCATGGCGCTCCTTGCGAACTCGTCTCACCCGATGGCTATACGCTCGATAGCGCCTAT
>DATCBZ010000124.1:0-3035 GCA_036511555.1 Steroidobacteraceae bacterium | reverse complement strand
GTCCTGGAGGTTATCGAATCGCAAGCTGGCAATGCGTACCGCGCCGTCTACACCGTGCGCTTTGCTGCCGCGGTGATCGTGCTGCACGTGTTCCAGAAAAAATCGAAGTCCGGCATCGAGACTCCGAAACCCGATATGGATCTGATCGAGGCGCGATTGAAGAAGGCCACTGCATTAATGAAAGGGGGCAAGGCATGAAAACCCGTACCGACAAGAGCGTGAGCCACAAACGTGGCAGCACGAACGTGTACGCCGACCTGGGCTACAAGTCCGCCGACGAAATGCTCGTCAAGGCGCAGCTCGTCACGACGATTGCGGAGATTCTGACCGAGCGCGGCTACACGCAGACCAAGGCGGCGGCGCTGCTTGGCATTCCGCAGCCCAAATTATCGAAGATGTTGCGCGGCCAATTCCGCGGCTTCTCAGAGCGCAAGCTGATGGACTGTCTCACGCTCCTCGGCCGCGACATCGATATCGTCGTCCGCGTGACGCCGAAGCGGAAAGGGCAGGGTGCGGTGTCGGTGTCATTCGCCTAAATGCCAACGCAGCGGCTATGGACCTGGAACCGACACCTGTGCGCATTGAGGAATACCGGCGTCCCATTGCGGGCAAGTATTTGTATCGTGCTGTGCTTTGGAGCAGTACCAGTGCAGCCGCGCCCCAAGATTTGAATAAGTTGATGAGCGCGGCGGTAGCCAAGGAATTTGTACTGACTGGGGCCACGGGAATCAACGACAACTGCACCATTGTGGCCAATGGCCATACTCGAGCGGATATGGTTAACAACGTGGCCTTCTTGCTCAAGCCGCTCGACCCTTCCAGCTGCGTCACGGGGTTGTAGCGCAGAAGGCCGGGTGAACTTAAACAAACGATACTAATGTACCCCAGAATCGGGGGGCCCTCCGTCACTTGAGGGATCGTCGCCCAGTAACCGGGCAGCCCGGGTTTGGCCGATCGCGCCGGTCTGAAAGTATCGAATCATTGTCTGAACCGAGCGATGTCCCGTCATTGCCATGGTGTCGCCGAGCGGAATATTCTGCCGGCCGGCCTCCGTCACAAAGCCGCTGCGGAGCGAGTGCGCACCGAAATCCCCCTCAAGGCCGGCGAGCTGCGCGCGCCGTTTCACGATCAACGCGACGGCCTCCGCTGACAGCGGTTCGGCGACGGTGGCAGCCGCGCGGATTCTTCTGAATATTGGCCCTGTGAGGATCTTGGATGCGTCGAGCCAGGTGGTGAGCGAATCGGCCGCCATGTCGGCCATGGGTTTCTCGGCATTGCTGTTATTTTCAGCGCCCAATTGATCGGTTTTCGAATGCCCCAGGTGATAGAGATAGAGCCGGTTGTTGACCTTGAGGAGATTCTCCATCACCGCAGCACTTACCTCGGAGCGTCGCCGGCCGCCGCTCGCCCAGCAAAAAAGCAGCAGGGCACGATCGCGCACGCCCATGAGTCCGTCGGTGCACGTGGCGAGCATGGCTGCCAGGGGGTCTTGGGTCAGCGCGGTTTTGCGTGCGGGGCCCACGCCGCGAGTGGCATAGGCCCGGCGAACCCGACGCAAAAGTTCCTGAACGGCGGGGTCGCGCGCGGGATTGGAAAGATCTTTGATCTGATGGACTTTGGAGAGCACCGAGAGCCGGTGCATGACGGTATTGAGCGCCAACGCGCCAACGTCGCCTTTAAAACCGCCTTCCACGAGCGCCCGATCGAGGGCCGCCGGCAGCTGATTTTTCAATGTGCCTTGGGAGGTGGTGCGCTCGACGTGATCGACGATGGATTGAATGACCGCGGGCACCGGCACCGGGAGGCTCAAGGTCAATCGGTAGCGCAGCCGATACCAGGCGGCCCAATATTTGAGGGCACTCGCGTAGGAGCGCGAAGTATTGGCCGATTCGCCTTCTTCGAAGAGGGCTCTGACGGCCTCTTCGGTTTCCTCGTGTAGCCAATGCGGATCGAGTGCGCGCGCCGTGGAGTGCAGCACTAAGGCCGTGGGCTCACGCAGCCAAGCGGATGTCTTCAACGCCGCCGATGAGCTGCCGCTCGAAGGCAACCGTCCGACCATCGATCGGGTGCGCATGCGGTTGGGGCGCGGCTCCCCCAACACCATCAACGAACACTTAGATGCCTGGTGGCTGAAATCAGGACACGCTCCGCGGCTCAATCGGCGCCCGGGAGGGCGCGCGGTGGCCGCCCGGGAAGAAGCGCTCAGCGCGGCGGCAGCGGAGTTCCGCGAGCGCGAAACCGCCCTCGCCGCACGCGCGGCGGGCCTCGAGGAGAGCATGGCGCTCGCCAAAGAGCAATTACTGGCTGCCAACCAGCGCGCCGCGCGGCTGGAGGTCGGCGCTCGCCGACCGGGACGCCGAATCGACCCGGCTACGCAGCCGCATGGAATCCGCCGAAGTCGAGACCCAAACGCTGCGCGGCAAGCTCGATGCCGTCATCGCCGCCCACCAAGCCGAGCGCTCGACGCTCGATGAGCGCCACCAATCGGCCGAGAGCCGCTGGCTCACCGAGGTGGACCGCGTGCGTCAGCATGCCAAGGAGCAAGATCAACATATCAAGGATTTTAAGCGCGAAGTCACGCAGCTGAAGTCCGAGCGCGATACCCTGCGCCAAGAGATGCAAGGGGCGCGGGCCGACCTAAAAACCGCCGCTGCCGTGCGCGAGCAGTTCGAGATGCGGTTTGCGCGCCGCGAACGCGGCTCAAGTGCCACCACGGGTCGCCCGAAAGCCGAAGAAGTCCGTTTCGACACGAACCCAGAAACCCGTCCGTTCCCTGAAACCCAAGAACGCGTGAGGCGTTCAACGAGGTGCCTTGTGGATACGATCGATGAAACTGTCGCACTGATCCGACGACAATGCGAACTTGAATTGGACCTCATGAATCGCGCCGATAGCTCGCCGAAGGCCGAACGGGATCTGCTGGCGATGCGCCAGCGGCTCGCGGCCCATCCGTATGCGGTCGTTGCGATCCTGCACACCGCTCGGGCGCTCAGGCGAAGTCCCGATGCCGTCTCGGCCCGGGATGTGGCCGCCTG
>DATCBZ010000123.1:0-9711 GCA_036511555.1 Steroidobacteraceae bacterium | reverse complement strand
CGCGCACTCCACGGTGCGCGCGGCGGCGGGCATCGATGCCGCCGTCGAGGATTACGAGCAGGTTGCGCTCGTCTGCAACATCCAGGCGGATCGCGCCAATGATGGCACTGCATACGAGCGATTCACGGCTGCGGGTCCGCTTGCCGTCCTGCCTATTTACGATGGCAGCTTCACGATTGTATGGACGGTGGCAGCATCACTTGCCGCACGCTTTCTGGAGTTACCGGACCAGGAATTCCTGCTGGAGCTGCAGCAGCGCTTTGGATGGCGAGCCGGCCGCTTCACGCGTGCCGGTCGCCGCGCTTCTTATCCATTGCGGCTTACACGCGCGGCAGCGACCGTCGGCAAACGGACCGCGCTCATTGGCAACGCCGCGCAAGCGCTGCACCCGGTCGCAGGACAGGGATTTAACCTGGGTCTGCGCGATGCGGCCATGTTGGCCGAGCTCATCGCCACTACTGCGGGGGACGCAGGCCAGGCAGACCTCCTCGCGCAATACGCACGCTGGCGTGCGAGTGATCGCGACGGCGTCATTCGTTTTACCGATGGGCTCATCAAGCTCTTTGGCAATCGGCGCGCAAGCGTCGGCATGCTGCGCAACCTTGGGCTTCTCTTGTTTGATCTCGCGCCGCCCGCTAAGAGCGCGCTCGCGCGCGTGAGCGCAGGCTTTGGCGGACCCGCTCCGCGTCTTGCCCGCGGGCTTGCATTGTTCGGGCTCAACACTCGTGGCTGAAGCATTTGACGTGCTGGTTATCGGCGGCGGGCCCGTGGGTGCGTGCACTGCGGCGCTGCTGGCGGCGCCGTCCCCGCAGCAAGCACTCGGCCTTTCTGTCGCGGTACTTGAGCCCAGGCCGCCTGCGCCAGCTGCCGATGAGGCGGCGGTTGACCTGCGGGTCGCGGCGTTCTCGCGCGCGAGCGAACGCATTTTCGAGGCGGCAGGCGCTTGGACAGCAATCGCCGCCGGCCGCATAAGTCCCTATGAACGCATGCGTATCTGGCATGAAAGCATGACGGTCGCGGACCGCGCAGTGCTGGCGTTTGATGCAGCAGAGGCGGGCGAACCCAATCTGGGCTACATCATTGAGATGCGGCTCGTACAGGCAGCGCTGCTCGAGGCTGCCGCATGCGCGGGCGTGCGCGTTCTCAAGCATGAATTTTCAGCCATGCGCATCACTCCCGAGTGCGTGTTCGTCGAGACGAGCGGCACGGCGATCAGAGCTCGTCTGGTGGTGGCGGCCGACGGCGCACGTTCGGCCGCGCGCGAGGCTGCGGGTCTTGCTGCGACGGTTGGCTCGTATGCCCAAATCGCCATTGTCGCGACAGTTGTAACCGAGCGCCCTCACCAGGCGAGCGCCTGGCAGCGTTTCCTTAGCGATGGCACGCTTGCGTTTCTGCCGCTCGCCGATGGCACGAGCTCCATTGTTTGGTCTGCCGATGAACCGGTTGCGGCGGAGCTTCTTGGCGCATCGCCGCAAGAGTTTGCAGCCGCACTTGACCGTGCCTCCGATGGTGCGCTCGGAAACACCCGCCTCGTGAGCGAACGGTTGTCATTTCCACTGCAGAAGTTGAGCGCACCGCACTACGTGACCGAGCGCTGCGCGCTCGTGGGGGATGCCGCGCACGTGCTGCATCCGCTTGCCGGTCAGGGCGTCAACCTCGGAATTCTTGATGCTGCGACTCTTGCGCAGCTGGTGCTCGCCGCGAGCGCTGCGGGCGAAGATCCGGGTGCTTTGGGAGTGCTGCGGCGCTATGAGCGCTGGAGGAAGAGCGAGACTGAAGTCATGCGCTTCGCCATCGACGCATTTGATCGGTTGCTCGCGCATGGCAGCGGCGGTCTTGCCAAGCTTGCGCAGCGCGGCATGGGATGGGTCCATGCCAGCCCCGAGGCAAAACGCGTGTTCATGTCACGCGCACTCGGGCTTAGCGGGGAGCTGCCGCAGGCGGCGCGGACAGTGCAATCGCATCGCACTTCGCTGCACAGATGAAGTCGTTGTCGGACAGCCCGCCTATTGCGTGCGTCGTGAACAGCACGCGGCAATAGTTGTAGCCGACTTCAAGATCGGGATGGTGATCTTCAATGTTCGCAACGTGCGCAAGCGCGTTCACGAAACTCATGGTGCGGTAGAAATCCCTGAACTTGAATTCGCGCCGGATCGAGCGTGCGTCGCTTGCGAGCTGCCATTCAGGTGCAAGTTCGTGCATCAGCTCCTGGGCTTTGACGGCAGCAAGGGGCGCCACGCCGCCCTCGCACGGTTTGCAGCTTCTGCTCGTCAGATCGCTCATGGCGCCTCTTTTCGCGTGTAGGTGCGCGCCACATAGGCTTCCACCAGATCCTGAAAGTCCTGGGCGATGCGTTCGCCCTTCAGCGTTACGGTTTTAGCGCCGTCCTCATAGACCGGCGCGACCGGTCGCTCGCCGGTGCCAGGCAGGCTTACGCCGATGTTGGCGTGTTTGCTCTCGCCGGGGCCGTTGACCACACAACCCATCACCGCCACCGTCATCTCTTCCACGCCCAGGTATTGCTTGCGCCAGGTGGGCATGCGATTACGCAGATGCGATTGGATGCTCTGTGCAAGCTCCTGAAAGACGGTACTGGTGGTGCGGCCGCAGCCGGGACAGGCGACGACCATCGGAGTAAACGCGCGCAGGCCCATGGTTTGCAGGATCTCCTGTGCGACCAGCACTTCCTGCACGCGATCGCCACCGGGTTCGGGAGTAAGCGACACCCGCAGCGTATCGCCGATGCCATCCTGCAGCACGACAGCCATAGCGGCGGTCGATGCGACGATCCCCTTTGACCCCATACCCGCTTCGGTGAGGCCCAGGTGCAGCGCATAGTCACAGCGCGCCGCAAGATCCCGGTAGATCGCGATGAGATCCTGCACACCGCTGACCTTGGCGCTTAGCACGATGTGATCGTGCGGCAGCCCGACCTCTTCGGCGCGCTGTGCGCTTTGCAATGCCGACAGCACCACCGCCTCGCGCATGACTCCCTGTGCGGGCAGCGGCGCGGCGCGCGCGCTGTTCTCATCCATGAGCCGCGTCAGCAGGTCCTGATCAAGGCTGCCCCAGTTGACCCCGATGCGTACCGGCTTGTTGTAACGGCACGCGATCTGCACCATTTCCAGGAACTGCGGATCGCGTTTACTGCCGCGGCCGACATTGCCCGGATTGATGCGGTATTTCGCAAGCGCCTCCGCACACGCCGGATGCTCGCGCAAGAGCTTGTGACCGTTGAAGTGGAAATCGCCGACCAGCGGCACGTTAACGCCGAGTTGCGCGAGGCGCTCGCGAATGGGTGCGACGGCGGCCGCCGCCTCGCTTGTGTTGACAGTGATGCGGACGAGCTCGGAGCCGGCAAGTGCAAGCGACCTTACCTGCTGGGCGGTGCCCTCGACGTCCTCGGTGTCGGTATTGGTCATCGACTGCACGACGATCGGATTTGCCCCGCCGACACGCACGTTGCCGATCTGTACTGCGATGCTGTGACGCCGTTGTTGCATAGTGGTTCTAGTGCGCAGCGGGCGGCTGCGCTTCACATAAGAGCGCGAGCGCGCCGCGCCGTACATTTTCGTCCGTAAAGACTTTCTGCATGTCGACTACCTTACTATCCACCGGGCAGGCATCGCGATGGGACTACTGACGAACGCGAGAGCGGATGCACTGCCCTCGATCGATTCGAGAGGCTACGCTCAGTACGCACCGCTTCCGTCTTACGTGGCTCTGACGCAGTCGACAGCGAGCATCGGCCGAAGCGCAGCGATCGCAAGTTCGTCGCTGCCGCAGGCCCACGCCGAGCGCCTCTATCAATAAGAGGTAACTATTAGGCCGCGAGCGAACACGCTCAAGACCGCGGAGTATAAGCCCGCGACGTGCTGCTGCAATCGCAGCCTTGTGAGGGAATTATACGCCCTGGAATCTTGCGTTCCCGGTAGCGCTTGGGGCCCCTCGCCACTGCTGCTATCATCGGCAGTGCTCGTCCGTAGGGGTCTGTTCAGAGAGAGTCCGGCCCATTGGCAGCCGGATCGCCGAAGGCGCAAGTCCCGCCCGGAAACGCTCAGGCAACAGCAACGGCAGACCTCAACGCGACCTGGCGTCGCGCAACGGCGAGTTCTGGAGAGTGATGGCCATAGGGTTCCATCCACCGAAGGGGTGCGGCGCACGGGCGCCTGATCTCTCAGGTAACAGGACAGAGGGGCGGCAGGCGCAAGGGTGTGCCTGCCGCCCTTTTTCGCTTGCGGGTCCGCTTCGTCGCTGGAGGACCTGTGGCACGCCAGACACCGCTTTACGAGCTGCACCAAAACCAGGGCGCCCGCCTCGTCGACTTCGGCGGCTGGGACATGCCGCTCGCTTATACATCGCAACTGTCTGAACACCACGCGGTGCGCGGCGCCGCCGGCGTATTCGATGTCTCGCACATGTGCATCATTGACCTGCGCGGTACGCGAGCGCGCGAGTTTCTGGCCTATTTGATCGCCAATGACGTCGGCAAGCTCACCGAGCGCGGCAAGGCCTTGTACGCGTGCATGCTGAATGAGTCGGGCGGCGTCATCGACGATCTCATTGTCTACTTTCTCAGTGAAGCGTGGTTTCGCATGGTGGTGAATGCCGGCACGCGCGACAAGGATCTCATTTGGATTCGACGCCACGCCGAGGCCTTTGGCGTGGAGGTGCATGAGCGCGTGGACTTGGCGATGCTTGCCGTGCAGGGACCGCGCGCGCGTACTCTTGCGGCCTCACTGCTTGCGCCGGCTGATGCCGCCGCGGCCCTTGCCTTGCCGTCATTCTTTGGCACTGAAATCGCGGGCGGGTTCATCGCGCGCACCGGCTACACGGGTGAGGACGGCTTCGAGATCATGTTGCCCGCGGCGGCCGCGGCGCACATGTGGCGTGCACTGAATGCGCTCGGCGTCGTCTCCTGCGGCCTCGGCGCGCGCGACACACTGCGGCTTGAGGCGGGCATGAATCTTTATGGCAATGACATGGACGAGAGCACCCATCCGTTTGAATCAGGACTGGGCTGGACCGTGGCGCTTGATCCGGCTGCAAGGCCATTCATTGGACGTGCGGCTCTGAGCGCCGTCAAGGCGCAGGGCACGCGACGCGTGCTGATTGGGCTTGTCCTGGAGGAGCGCGGCGTGCTGCGCAGCCATCAAAAGGTCCTGTTAGCGGACGGCGGAGTAGGTGAGATCACAAGCGGCACGTTCTCACCCACTCTCGAACGCTCCATTGCCTTTGCCCGTGTGCCACGCGGCATCTACACCGGCGTGCAGGTCGATATTCGCGGCAAGCTCTTAACGGCGCGCACCGTCAAGCCACCGTTTGTGCGCGCCGGCAAGGCGCTCGTCGAAGCCGCACCACTTCCCAAATAGTCATAAACGAGAAATGCAGAGGCAACGATGAGCGCGATTCCGACCGACCTTAGATATACAAAGAGCCACGAGTGGTTGCGGGACCTGCCCGATGGCAGTGTCGAGATTGGCATTACCGAGCACGCGCAGCATGAGCTGGGGGATCTCGTGTTTGTTGAGGTTCCGGAAGTGGGGCGGCTCCTGAGCGCCGGTGAGGCGTGCGCGGTGGTCGAATCCGTCAAGGCCGCCTCCGATGTCTACTGTCCGCTTGCCGGTGAAGTCACAGCGGGCAACCCGGCGCTCGCGGCAAGTCCGGAGCTCGTCAACCAGGATCCATTCGGCCGCGGCTGGCTATTGCGGTTGCGTCCGGCGGGCGCTGTAACGCGCACGTTTTTGTCTGCCGCCGAGTACGCGGCACTGACCGCCGCGGACAATTCCTGATGGCCTTCATTCCACACACCGAGCCGGAAGTCGCCGCCATGCTCGCCGCTATCGGGGTGTCCTCGATTGATGAGCTCTTTGATGAGATTCCGCCGTCGCTGCGCGTGCGTTCGCTCGATGGCATTCCCGCAGCGCTCAATGAAATGCAGATCGGCCGCCTCATGAGCGCGCGCGCGCAAAGCGACGGGCGGCCTCTCGCCTTCATCGGCGCCGGCGCCTACGAACATCACATTCCGGCTGCGGTGTGGGCGCTCACAACGCGCGGGGAGTTCTATAGCGCCTATACGCCTTACCAGGCGGAGGCAAGCCAGGGCACCCTACAGGTGATTTACGAATATCAGACCATGATCGCAAGCCTTACGGGCATGGAGGTTGCCAACGCATCCCTGTATGACGGTGCCTCGGCACTTGCGGAGGCGGCTCTGATGGCCGTGCGCGCAAATAGGAAGTCCCAGTCGCAGCGCGTGCTCATGCCCACGAGTGTGCATCCGCATTACCGCAAGGTCGCCATCACCGCCGCTGGCAACCAGGCGGTGAGCTTCGAGGCCGTGCCTTTCAGCCCAGAGGAGGGGCGTACGCCGCTTACGGCGCTGGCGCCGTTTGACGGGCAGGACGTGACCGCGCTCGTCATCCAGCAGCCCAACTTCTTTGGCGTGCTCGAGGATGTCGATGCGCTGACCGATTGGGCACGCGCGCGCAACATTCTGGTCATCGCCTGCGTGAATCCGACCTCGCTTGCCGTGCTGCGCCCGCCTGGCGAGTGGGGCGCAGCAGGTGCCGACATTGTAGTGGGCGAAGGACAGCCCCTAGGCGTGCCGCTTGCATCCGGCGGACCCTATTTTGGCTTCATGACAACCCGCATGGCGCACGTGCGGCAGATGCCGGGCCGCATCGTCGGCCGCACGGTCGACCTTGCCGGGTGCGATGGCTTTACGCTGACGCTGCAGGCGCGCGAGCAGCACATCCGCCGCGCGCGCGCGACGTCAAATATCTGCACCAATCAGGGGCTGCTCGTGACCGCCGCGACGATCTATATGTCGCTCATGGGGCCGGCGGGCCTGGCGCGCGTTGCCGCCGTCTCGCATGCACGCACCAGCGAGCTGGTCGCGGCGCTGACGCGCCTGCCAGCAGTGCGCATGGGGTTTGCGAGTCCTTATTTTCACGAGTCTGTGCTACGGCTGGATCGACCCGTCGCGCCTGTGCTGCGAGCGCTTGCGGATCGTGGCATCCTCGGCGGCTTCGATCTTGCCGAGCACTACCCCGAACTCGGGCACGCGCTACTCGTCTGCGCGACTGAAACCAAGACGAGCGCCGACATCGAGCGTTACGCAAGCGCCTTTGCCGACGTCATGAAAGCCGCGCGCGCAGCCTGACGCGTCCGGGAGGATTTTTGCTATGCCGGCGTTACGCGAAAAAGTGATCTTTGAGTATTCCCGGCCGGGGCGCGGAGCGCGCGACCAGTGGCCAGAAGATGTTGCACCGGCAAGTCCGCTGCCTGAGGCGCTGCGCCGCAAATCCCCGCCGCTTCTGCCCGAGGTCGGCGAACTCGAAGCGGTGCGTCATTTTACGCGGCTGTCGCAGCAGAACTTCTCCATCGACACGCACTTCTATCCGTTGGGCTCTTGCACGATGAAGTACAACCCCAAGGCCTGCAATCAGTACGCAATGCTGCCGGAGTTTCTCGGCCGCCATCCGCTTGCGCCGGAGTCGCACGGGCAGGGGGTGCTCGCGTGCCTCTTTGAGCTGCAGGAGATGCTGAAGGAAGTCACGGGTATGCGCGGCGTGTCGCTCAGCCCCATGGCCGGGGCGCACGGCGAATTCGCAGGCGTCGCCATGATCCGTGCCTATCATCGGGCGCGCGGTGACCTGGCGCGCAACGAGATCATCGTGCCGCAGGCGGCCCACGGCACCAATCCCGCCACCGCCACGATGTGCGGCTGCAGCGTGCGCGAGATTCCCGTCGCCGCGGACGGCGACATTGATATCGATGCGCTGACGGCGGCGGTCGGCGCGAACACCGCTGGCATCATGTTGACCAATCCGTCCACGCTGGGCATTTTCGAACGGCGTATCGAGGAGGTCGCACGCATCGTGCACGCCGCCGGTGGCCTCTTGTATTACGACGGTGCGAATCTGAACGCGATCCTCGGCAAGGTGCGGCCGGGCGATATGGGTTTCGATGTGATCCATATGAACCTGCACAAGACCTTTTCAACGCCTCACGGCGGTGGCGGTCCCGGCGCAGGCGCAGTCGGCGTCAGTACGCGTCTTGCACCGTTCCTGCCGATCCCGATCGTCGGCCGTGACGCCGACCGCTATCGCTGGCTTGCAGAGAATGACCTGCCGCAATCAATTGGCAGGCTGTCGGCATTCATGGGTAATGTCGGTGTGCTGCTGCGCGCGTATATTTACATGCGCATGCTCGGGCGCACGGGCATGAGCGAGGTCGGCGAGTACGCAACCTTGAATGCGAACTATCTGCTCGCGCAGCTGAAGCAGGCGGGCTTCGAGGCGGCCTACCCCAAGCGGCGTGCGAGCCATGAATTCATCATTACGCTCAAGCGCGAGGCGCGCGAACTTGGCGTCACGGCGATGGATTTTGCCAAGCGTCTCCTCGATTACGGCTTCCACGCGCCGACGACCTATTTTCCGCTCATCGTGCCGGAGTGCCTGCTGATCGAGCCCACCGAGACTGAAAGCCCGCAGATTCTGGATGCGTTTGCCGCTGCCATGACCGCGATTGCACGCGAGGCTCGCGAGGCACCCGAGTATTTGAAGAGCGCACCGCATAATATGCCGGTACGCCGCCTCGACGACGTGCGCGCGGCGAAGCAGCTGGATTTGACGTGGAAGCCGACGGCGCAAACCTAGATCGTTCCAAACCCCGCGGCTTCTTGCGCATCTGGCGCGCCTTCGGCGCAAGTGCGCGCGGCTTCGCGGGTGCGGTGCGCGACGAGGCGGCATTTCGCCAGGAACTCTGCTTCGCGGCCGTCGTCATACCTTTAGGGCTGTGGCTCGGGCGCGGTCCTATTGAGCGTGCACTACTCATTTCGCCGGTGCTGCTCATCCTGATTACTGAACTCGTTAACAGCGCTATCGAGGCGACCGTCGATCGAATCGGCTATGAACGCCACGCGCTCGCCGGACTTGCAAAGGATTTGGGCTCCGCCGCCGTATTCATGTCGTTCGTGCTGCTCGGGGCAGTCTGGCTCCTGATACTGTGCGGCCATTAGATCCTAGGAGAACTATGCAACGCGCCATCCTCGTCCTCCTGGGACTGTTCGCGCCAATGGCGCTTCTGGCCCACTCACCGGAGACGTCGTCGCCCGCATCTTCCACACCCGTTGCGCCGCAGTTGCCACCCGCGCGCGAGGGGGCGGCACATCAAAGTCCGCAGGCCGCGCAACTCGCGCAGCAGGCAGCCGCAGTTGAGGAAAGTCCCGATTGGGCGGTGACGCTTGAGCGCATCGCAAGCAGCGTCGTATCGATTGAGGTCGACGCGGTGCGCGCATTTGACACCGAGTGGAACACCTCTGCCCAGGCCACAGGCTTCGTCGTTGACGCGGAGCATGGCCTCATCCTCACGAATCGCCACGTGGTAACGCCGGGGCCCGTCACGGCGGAGGCGACGTTTCTCAACCGCGAGGAGGTCCAGCTCTACCCCATCTATCGCGATCCGGTGCACGACTTCGGCCTGTACCGCTACGACCCATCGAAGCTGCATTTCATCAAGCCCAAGGCGCTGCCGCTCTACCCGGAAGGCGCCGTGATCGGGCGCGAGATCCGCGTGGTCGGCAATAACGCTGGCGAACAGCTGTCGATCCTCGCGGGCACCCTGGCGCGCCTCGACCGCGATGCGCCTGATTACGGCATCGCCAAATACAACGACTTCAACACGTTCTATCTGCAGGCCGCCTCC
>DATCBZ010000122.1:0-6793 GCA_036511555.1 Steroidobacteraceae bacterium | reverse complement strand
GGCGTCATCGAGATCATCCAGACCGTCGACGCTGGGCTCTTCGCTGCTCGGCAGCACCTTTGCAGGCGGCAGCCGGCGCCGTACCGGAGTCTTCTTGCGCACGGTCGCCTGCGGCCGCTGCCGGCCACGCGCGCTCTTCTTCTTCGGCTGGCCGCCCTCGTCGAGCTCCACAAATTCATCTTCGCCCACCGCCACGGTGGGTACGGATGCCTTGCCCTCGAGCACGGCCTCGGCAATGCCACCCGCATACAAGCTGATGGCCCGCATGGCATCGTCGTTTCCGGGAATGATGTATTCGATGGAATCCGGAGAGCTATTGGTATCAACGACCGCCACCACCGGCACGCCGAGCTTCTTCGCCTCATGAACGGCGATTTTCTCGTGCCCTACATCGACAACAAACAGCGCATCGGGGATCGCGGTCATGTCTTTAATGCCGCCTAGGCTGCGCTCAAGTTTTTCCATCTCGCGCCGCAGCTGCGTTGCCTCTTTCTTGCCGCGCTTATCGAGCGCACCGCTCGTGGACAGCTCGGTGATCTCAGCCAGCCGTTTGATCGACTGACGGATCGTCTTGAAGTTGGTCAGCATGCCGCCCAGCCATCGCTGGTTGACATACGGCATCGCACAGCGCTCGGCCTCTTTCTTAATGGCATCACGCGCCGAGCGCTTGGTGCCCACGAAAAGAACCGTGCCGCCGTCGGCAATGACGCTCTTGAGAAAACTCGCCGCCTCCGCATACATAGGCTGCGTCTTCTCGAGGTTGATAATGTGAATCTTGTTACGTTCACCAAAGATGTAAGGGGCCATCTTCGGGTTCCAGAAGCGGGTTTGGTGTCCGAAATGGACACCCGCTTCCAGCATCTGTCGCATGGACACGCCGGGCATGGAAAACTCCTGGTAGGGTTAAGCCTCCGCGTACCCCGAGCGGCCATTCCCACCGACGGTAAAGTCAGCGAAAACACCCAACCGCCTGGTTGTCGGTACGCGTGTGAGTTAGTTACGTTGCCAAAAAAGGCCGCGCTTTATACCATGAAGGTCCCGTCCGAACAACGTCTTACGCGACCCGATCGTCGGTCGCAAGCGGCATAGTATGGTCACCATCAAGACCCCGGAGGAACAGAAGAAAATGCGCGTCGCCTGCCGCCTGGCGGCCGACGTTCTTGACATGATCGGCGAGCACGTCGTACCGGGCGTCACGACGGAGGAACTTGACCGGATTTGCCACGATTACATCGTCAACGTGCAGCAGGCGATCCCCGCCAACGTCAATTATCGCGGCTTCCCGAAAACCATCTGCGCCTCGGTCAACCACGTGGTGTGTCATGGCATTCCGAGTGACAAGCGGCTGCGCGCCGGGGATATCCTCAATATCGACGTTACGGTGATTCGCGACGGTTTTCACGGCGATACGAGTCGCATGTATTTCGTCGGCAAAGCGCCGGCGCACGCGCAGCGCTTAAGTGAAACGTGCCATGAGGCCATGTGGCGCGGTATTGAAGTGGTGCAGGCCGGGGTGCACTTGGGCGATATCGGCCATGCGATCCAGTCCTATGTCGAACAGCAGCATTTTTCCGTCGTGCGCGAGTACTGCGGCCATGGGATCGGCCGGGTCTATCATGAGGACCCTCAGGTGCTGCACTACGGCGAGGCGGGCACGGGGATCGAGGTCAAATCCGGGATGACCTTTACCGTTGAGCCGATGATCAATGCCGGCCGCAGGCATGTGCGGCTGCTGCCCGACGGCTGGACGGTCATCACCAAGGATCACTCCCTCTCCGCGCAGTGGGAGCACACCATCCTCGTCACCGACATCGGCTACGAAGTCCTTACGCTCGGCGCGCGCGGACGCAACTGAAGAGTTTGATGTCAGCGAGCGACATCGATCTAGTCGAAGACACTCCGCCGGCAGGTCACCGTACCGCACCGTGGCCGCTCCTCGCGCGGCTGCCGGCGCTATTGGCTGAAGCGCACGCGGCGCCGGTCGCATTTCGCGATCTGCTGCGTCACGGCCACGACGATCTGCAAGCGCGCTTCCTCGCCGAGGAGCCGGTCGAAACACTGGTGCACGCGCGCGCCGCACTGATCGACACCGTGCTGCGCGAGGTCTGGCGGGCCGAGCTCGGCGCGGATGCTGCCTCCTGGTCGCTGGTGGCGGTGGGCGGTTATGGCCGAGCTGAACTGCATCCTTGCTCCGACGTCGACTTGCTCGTGCTCGTGCCCGCAGCGCTCGATGCGCCCGGCCGCGCGCGCGTTGAAAAATTAGTCGCTTTTCTGTGGGACATCGGTCTTGAGGTCGGGCACAGCGTGCGCACCGTGGAGGAATGTGCGCAGGAAAGTGGCGCGGACGTAAGCGTCATGACGACGCTGCTCGAGGCGCGACTGGTCGCCGGCAACGCTGCGCTCCTTGAAACGATGCGCGCGGCGCTCGCGCCGGAACACATTTGGCCGGTCAAAGAGTTCTTTGAAGCAAAGCTTCGCGAGCAGACCGAGCGCCATCTGAAGGCCAACGATACGGCCTACAACCTCGAGCCCAACGTGAAAACCGGTCCCGGCGGACTGCGCGACATCCAGACGATCGCCTGGGTTGCCAAGCGCCACTTCGGCGCCGATACGCTCGATGAGCTTGCAACCGAGCGCTTCCTTTCGCCCGCGGAGCTGCGCCGCCTCAAACAGGCGCAGGCGTTTTTGTGGAAGGTGCGCTTTGGTCTGCATGCGTTGACCGGCCGGCGCGAGGACCGCCTGCTGTTTGACCATCAGATCAAGCTCGCACGCACCTTCGGCTACGAAGATGCCTCCTACACCCTCGGGGTTGAGCAGTTCATGCAGCGCTACTACCGCACGGTGATGGACGTGAGCCTCCTCAACGAGCTCCTGCTGCAGCTGTTTCGCGAGGCGATCCTTACCGAGAACGAGCCGCCGCTGCCGTTGAACGCACGCTTCCAGGTGCGCAGCGGCTCCCTCGAGACCACGAGCGATGAGGTGTTCGCGCGTACGCCTTCGGCGCTCCTGGAGCTGTTTGCGATCCTGCAGCAGAACCCGCAGATCAAGGGCGTACGCGCATCCACCATGCGTGCGGTCGCCCGCAACCTGTGGCTCATTGACGAGGAGTTCCGTCAGAACCCGCGACATCACCGGCTATTCCTCGACATGCTGCGCGCGAGCGTCGGTGTGACGCATGAGCTGCGCCGCATGAACAACTACGGCGTCCTCGGCCGCTACATTCCGGCCTTCGGCCGCATCGTCGGCCGCATGCAGTACGACCTCTTCCATGCATACACCGTCGATGCCCACACGCTCTTTGTGGTCAGCAACCTGCGCCGTCTGGCGCTGTCGCGCTACAACCAGGAACTGCCTGAGCTGTCACGCATCATGCAGCAGCTGCCGAAATCCGAGATCGTATATCTCGCCGCACTCTTCCATGACATCGCCAAGGGCCGCGGCGGGGATCATTCCGAGCTCGGCGCCGTGGACGCCGAAGCATTTTGTCTTGAGCAGGGCCTATCGCGCTATGAAGCGCGGCTCGTCGCCTGGCTGGTTGCCAATCATTTGACGTTGTCGATCACGGCGCAGAAACAGGATATCGGCGATCCGGAAGTCATCACGGCATTTGCGCGCCACGTCGGGGATGAGACCCATCTCGACTATCTGTACGTACTCACGTCGGCCGATGTGCGCGGCACAAATCCGCGCCTCTGGAATTCGTGGAAGGCGTCGCTGTTTCACGAATTCTATGAGCGCGTAAAGCGCGCGTTGCGGCGCGGGCTTGAAAGCCCAATCGATCAGGAGGAGCTGGTGCGGGAGAATCAGCAAACCGCGCGGCACCTGTTACAAGAGCACGATGTCAGCGCAGATGCGATCACCCGCACCTGGGCACGCTTCTCGGCGCCTTATTTCCTGCGTCACACGCCCGCAGAGGTCGCCTGGCACACACGCCTGATCGCGGAGCGTCACGCGGGCAGCGATGAGCCGCTGGTGGCGCTCGAGCCGCGCAGCGTTCGCGGTACCACGGCGGTCCTTATCTTTGCCGCGCTGCGCGCCCACGGCTTTGCCCGCACCACTGCGGTGCTGGATCAGCTCGGCCTCACGGTGGTCGATGCGCGCATCACCCCTGCGGGTGATGGCTTCAGCCTCGATCTGTACCACGTGCTTGAGGATGACGGCGCGCCGATAACCGATGCCGAACGTCAGACGGAGATCGAGCGCGCCTTGTGGCGCTCCCTTAAGCAGCCCGACGATGCTCCATTTGCCGTCTCACGCCGTACGCCGCGGCAGGCGCGCATGTTCAACACGCGCACGCACATCACTGTCAGCGTCGATGAGCGCAATCAGCGCTCGGTACTCGAGCTCACCGCGGGCGACCGGCCTGGCCTGTTGTGTGATGTCGGCATGGTGCTCATGCAAGAACACATTGAACTGCACGCAGCGAAGATCATGACGGTCGGAGAGCGCGCCGAGGATGTCTTCTACCTCACGGATGCCGACAATCACCCGCTCGAGGAAGCGGCCGCTGTCCGCTTGAAAGACAGCCTCACTGAGGCTCTCGATCGGCGCAAAGCGGCATGAATCCGAATCTCGAGCGCCTGCACGCTTACCCGTTCGAGCGCCTCGGACAACTGACGGGCACAGTGCGGCCGTCGGCGCAGCTTGCGCCAATTGCCATGTCGATCGGCGAACCGCAACACGCCCCCGCTAGCGTCGTATTGCAGGCCTTGGAGCGCGTGTTTGATCGTCTGAGCAGCTATCCCACGACCTCCGGCACAATCGAGCTGCGCACCGCTGCAGCACGTTGGCTTGAGCGCCGGTTTTCCCTGCCGGGCGGCAGCGTCGATGAGCACGCCATGCTGCTGCCCGTCAACGGCACGCGTGAGGGATTATTTGCGTTTGTACAGGCGGTCATTGATCCGAGCCCCAACGCACTCGTGCTGATGCCAAACCCGTTCTATCAAATATACGAAGGCGCAGCACTGCTTGCCGGCGCCGAGCCTTACTATCTTGATGCGACCGCCGCAACGGACTATAGGCCCGATCTCACGGCAGTTCCCGATGCCGTGTGGCGGCGCTGCCAAGTGCTGTTTCTATGCAATCCGGGCAACCCCACCGGGGCGGTATTAAGCACAAGCTATCTGCAGCACGCACTTGAGCTGTCTGAGCGCCACGACTTCATCATCGCGGCGGACGAATGCTATGCGGAGATCTACACGGACGAAACCCAAGCGCCCGCGAGCCTGCTGCAGGCGTGTCTGCACAGCGGCCGCCAGAGTTTTGAACGCTGTGTCGTATTCCATAGCCTCTCCAAGCGCTCAAGCGTTCCGGGGCTTCGCTCCGGCTTCATTGCGGGCGACCCGCAGATCATCGGCCGCTTCCTCCTCTACCGCACCTATCACGGCAGCGCGATGCCCCTGCCGACACAGCTTGCGAGCATCGCCGCCTGGAACGACGATGCTCATGTCGCGGCCAATCGCCGACTGTATCAAGAGAAATTCGCGCGCGTGCTGCCAATCCTGTCGCCCGTCATGGATGTAACCCAGCCCGCCGGCGCGTTCTTCCTGTGGCCCGACATCAATGGTGATGATGAGGATTTCACGCGTGACCTGTATGCCGAGCAAAACGTGCTGCTGCTGCCTGGCAGTTATCTCGGACGGGCAACCGCGCGCGGCAATCCTGGCGCCGGACGCGTGCGCATTTCGCTCGTGCCGCATGTCGATTCCTGCGTGAGCGCTGCGGAGCGTATCCGCGAATTCATTATCTCTCATGGATGACACACAAGATCTGCAAGCCCTGATTGATGCTGCGTTCGATGAGCGCGCCACGCTCACTGCGCAGCATCACCCGCGCAAGCTCGCCGCCGCGCTTGACAGCTGCCTTGAGTCTATGGACGACGGGCGCGTGCGCGTCGCCGAGAAACAGAACGGTCAGTGGATCGTGAATGAGTGGCTGAAGAAGGCACTGCTGCTGTATTTCCGCATCCACGACAGCAGCGTCGTCGACGGCGGCTACACGCGCTTCTTCGATAAGGTGCCGCTTAAGTATGCGGATATGTCGCCAGAAGAGCTGCGCAGCGGTGGCGTGCGCATCGTGCCGCACGCGATCGTGCGTAAAGGCGCGTACGTCGCGCCGAACGTCGTACTGATGCCAAGCTACGTCAATGTGGGCGCCTATATCGACTCGGCCACCATGATTGACACCTGGGCAACCGTCGGCTCTTGCGCGCAGATCGGGCGCAACGTGCACATATCGGGCGGGGCCGGCATTGGCGGTGTGCTCGAGCCCGTGCAGGCAACGCCGACCATCATCGAAGACAACTGTTTTATCGGCGCCCGCTCCGAGATCGTCGAAGGCGTCATCGTCGAGGAAGGCTGCGTCATCTCAATGGGCGTGTTCATCGGCCAGAGCACCCGCATTTATGACCGCGCGAGCGGCGCCATACTGCAGGGACGCGTTCCCGCAGGGTCAGTCGTCGTACCCGGCACCCTACCCTCGGCCGACGGTCGCTACGCACTCGCCTGTGCAGTCATCGTCAAACGCGTGGACGCACAAACCCGTGCGAAAACCTCAATCAACGAGCTGTTGCGCGGCGCGCACTAGCCCAGCACGCGCCCGCTGCGGCGCACGCGCGTCAGGATTCAATAGACCTTGCAGTCATTGAGCCTTATTGATCAGGGCCGCAGCTGCCGTGCAGACGACTTCGTCCTGCGAACTCGTGCCGCCCGAGCAGCCGATCGCACCGATGAGCTTGCCGTTCTCTATCAACGGCAGACCGCCGCGCGAGGCGATGACGTCATCGAGGCTCAGC
>DATCBZ010000121.1:0-2336 GCA_036511555.1 Steroidobacteraceae bacterium | reverse complement strand
CCGCAGTCACATGGACTACCTGCTCCTCTCGTACGCGATATTCCGCCACGGCTATGCGGTGCCGCACATTGCCGCCGGCATCAACCTCAATATGCCGATCGTCGGGCGCTTCTTGCGCAAGGGTGGTGCGTTTTTCATCCGCCGCAGCCTGCGCGGCAATGGCCTTTATACGGTCGTGTTCATGAACTACCTCGCGGCCATCATGGCGCGCGGACACTCACTCGAATATTTCATCGAAGGCGGCCGCAGCCGCACCGGCAGGCTGCTGCAGCCCAAGACCGGGATGCTTTCCATGACGGTGCGCAGTTTTTTGCGCGACCCGGTACGACCCGTCATGTTTCTGCCGGTGTATTTCGGCTACGAGCGCATCTTTGAAGGCTCAACATATATCGGCGAGCTTGCCGGAGCGCCGAAGGAGAAGGAGAGCTTCTTCGGCCTCGTGCGCGCGCTGCCGCGCCTGAAGGAAAGATTCGGCCAGGTGCATGTGAATTTGGGCGAGCCGATCGAGCTTGGCGAGCTCCTCGAGAGCTTCGATCCGGACTGGCGCACCAAGAGCCTCGACGACGATGTGCGCGTGCCGTGGATCAACGCAGCGGTCGACGCGCTCGCGCAGCGCATCATGCGTAACATCAATGCAGCCGCAGCGGTAACGCCCATCAATCTTCTGGCGGTCGCGCTGCTTGCAACTCCGCGTCAGACCTTGCCGGAGGCGGATCTGTTGCGTCAGGTTGATCTCTACCAGGCGTTGTTGGCCTCCTTTCCGTACAGCGATCGAGTCACCGTCACGACCCTTACGAGCCCGCAGATCATTGCCTATGGCGAGGCATTGAACGTGGTCTCACGCCAGGCTCATCCGCTCGGAGATCTGGTGCGCATGAGCGATGCTGCGGCGGTGCGTGCGACCTACTTTCGGAACAACGTCCTGCACCTGTTCGCGATGCCATCGCTCGTCGCCTGCGCGTTCACCAGCAACGCAACCCTACCAACCGCCGATCTGCAGCGCCTCGCGCGCCGCATTTATCCCTACATTGCCTCGGAACTTTTTCTGCGCTGGAGCGAAGAGGAGGTGCCGGCGGTTGTCGATGCGGTCCTCGAAAGCCTCGCCCGGCATGGACTGGTCGAGCCCAATGCAGACCGGACAGCATGGCGCCGTCCGCCGCCGACTTCGGCGCAGGCCGTGCAGCTGTCGCTTTTGGCGCAGGCGACCATTCAGACCATCGAGCGCTACTATCTCGCGGTTGCGCTCCTGTTGCAGGCGGGCAGCGGTGAAATCACGCAATATGCACTGGAGGAGCGCTGTCAGCTTTTGGGCCAGCGCATGACCATGCTGTATGGCATCAACTCGCCGGAGTTCTTCGACCGCACGATGTTTGAGAATTTCATTGACCTCCTGCGCGCGCGTGGCGTCATTCGCCTCGCCGAGGGCGGCAAACTGGCGTTCGATACGGTGCTTGCGCAGGTTGCCGCGGATGCGCAGCTGGTTCTGCAGGAACAGATGCGGCACAGCATTCTGCAGATCACGCATGCGTAACCCTGCAATCGTCCTAGGGAGGAGCCGCCCAATAAATTGCGGCCGTCGGCGCTTCCTGGAAGCTGACGCAGTGTCAATCGGATACCTGCCCGCAAGCTGACAGTCGTTCCCAATTTCGGTCGCAAGCGTCGCGTCCTGTCTGCCCTTCCTCGGCGCGCACCCACATCGGCACAACAATGATCACTTCAGCGCCGCGCCCTTTGTTGAGAATCCTGGGACTCGGGTTTGGTCTCGCGCTCGCCTTTGGCAACACGGTCGGGGTGGGCATTCTGCGGTTGCCCGGGACTCTGGCGGCGTCGCTGGGCGACTCACATCTGATCGTGCTCTTCTGGATCGTAGGCGGCGTGTATGCGCTGTTGGGTGCTGTGGCGGTGGCGGAGCTGGCGGCGATGCTGCCGAAGGCGGGAGGCTTCTACGTCTATGCGCGCCGCGCCTTCGGTGACCGGGGTGGTTTTATTATTGGCTGGAGCGACTGGATCGTGGGCAGCTCCGCGCTTGCCTTTCAGGCCATTGCCGCGGCATCGTTCCTCGGCGTGCTGTGGGCGCCCGCGGCGGCGCATCCGACGATCGCTGCGGTTTCGATACTGTTCATATTTACTGCAATGCACTGGATGGGTCTGCGCTTCGGCGGGACGGTAACCGCAGTCATTTCAGTTGCGGTGGGGCTCATGCTCCTCATGCTGGTCATCGGCTGCTTCATAGCAACACCGGCGCCGGCAGCAGCTGTCGTCGCACCGGCAAACTCGGCCGCGTCCTTACCACTTCTGTCCATGGCGATGATCGCTGCAACCGTCATCGCGCTGCG
>DATCBZ010000120.1:0-4287 GCA_036511555.1 Steroidobacteraceae bacterium | reverse complement strand
CCGCCCGCG
Organism: Steroidobacteraceae bacterium; assembly: GCA_036511555.1. Classification (GTDB taxonomy): domain Bacteria; phylum Pseudomonadota; class Gammaproteobacteria; order Steroidobacterales; family Steroidobacteraceae; genus PALSA-1196. The sequence goes on along the minus strand of DATCBZ010000120.1, from coordinate 4,278 downwards.
TGTGTACTTTGAGGAGTGGGACGAGCCGCAGATCAGCGCCATTGCCTGGGTCTCCGAGCTCATCGGCATCGCAGGCGGCGAAGACTGCTTTCCGGAACTGGCACGTGAATCACTGGGCAAGAACCGCATCATTGCCGATCCGCTTGAAGTGCCGCGGCGTGCGCCGGATATCATCCTGGGCTCCTGGTGCGGCAAGAAATTCAGGCCTGACCGCGTCGCCGCGCGCTCGGGCTGGGGCGCGGTCCCGGCAGTCGCAAACGGCTACGTGCGCGAGATTAAATCGCCCGTCATTCTGCAGCCGGGTCCGGCCGCACTCACCGATGGAGTGCGGGCGATCCAGGAGGTGATAATCGAGTGGGCGCGTAGCTAAATGCCGCGTTGTGCACGGATCAGCTCGTATGCCTCGATGATCTGCTGCGTGCGCTCCTTTGCGTGCTCAATCATGGAATCGGGCAGTCCGTTGGCTTTCAACTTATCCGGATGATGACGGCTGAGTTGCCGGCGGTATGCCTTGACGACGTCCTCATCGTTCGCGCTCGATGGGGTCTCAAGGATGCGGTAAGCGTCGCTCAGCTGCTGCCCGGTATCGCGCGCGGGCGCATGGGCGAAGCGGTCGCGGCGAATGCGCAGCGCCGCCTCGATGTGCGCAAGCTCAAAGCGCGAGATTCCCAACTGCGAGGCAACTCGTACCAGGAGCGCGCTCACCGGTCCCTCCAGGTCATTGCCCGCGATGGCGGCGCGTACCTCGATCTGCAGAAAGATATGCAGCAGGTCCGGCCGTCCGAAACAGGCTTGCCGCAATCGCGCAAGCTCCGTGTCGAGCTCAAAGCCCGGAAGTTTTCCGGCCGTGAAGCATTCAATGGCAATGCGCTCCTGCGCGGCATCCAGGCGCAGCTCGCTCATGACGGCGCGCGCGGCGGCAATCTCGCGCTCTGACACGCGGCCGTCGGATTTGGCGAGGTAGCCCATGACGCGAAAGGTGATGCGGAAGAACTGCTCGCCGATCGCGGTGGCTGAGGCGGGCCGGGGCTCCTCGGCGGCATCATCGATCTGATGGCCAAGAAGAACGCCCAGGAGAGCTCCGAACGGTCCCAGAGCGAGCATTCCCAGGAATCCACCAACCACTTTGCCGGTCCAGCGCAACATGCCTTGCTATAGTAGCAAGGCGACCACGTATCACTGCTGCGTACCCCCAAGAGCCCATGCCGCCGCCAACGATCCTTCGGACCGACTTGCGTGGCCTTGAGAAGATCTACGAGGGCAAGGTGCGCGACCTGTACAGCGTCGATGCGCACTTCATGCTGATGGTGACGACCGACCGGCTGTCCGCCTTCGACGTCGTGCTGCCCGACCCGATCCCGGATAAGGGTCGGGTTCTGAACAGCATCTCAAACTTCTGGTTCGAGAAGACCCGGCACATTGTGCCGAACCATTTGAGTGGTCTGCCGTTAAAGAGTGCCGTACCGGATCGGGACGAGGCTGCGCTTCTCGAGGGACGGGCGGTCATCGTTAGACGACTGAACGCGTTGCCGATCGAGGCGGTGGTTCGCGGCTATCTCATCGGCTCGGGATGGAAGGATTACGTGAAGAGCGGACGGTTATGCGGCATGGAACTACCGCCGGACCTGCAGCTTGCGGCGCGTCTGCCGACGCCGCTCTTCACTCCGGCATCCAAGGCTGCCGCAGGCGAGCACGATGAGAACATTTCATTCGATGCCGTGGAGCGCGCCATCGGCGCTCCCCTTGCCGCGAAGGTGCGCGCGACGGCGCTCGAACTTTATGGTTATGCGGCCGAATATGCTCTGGCGCGCGGCATCATCATCGCCGATACCAAATTTGAATTTGGCACCGATGCGACGGGTGAACTTACGCTCATGGATGAAGTGTTGACGCCCGACTCGTCGCGCTTCTGGCCGCTCGACCGCTACGCTCCGGGCGTAAGTCCGCCGAGCTTTGATAAACAATTCGTGCGCGATTATCTTGAGACTCTGGACTGGGACAAAAAAGCGCCCGCGCCCAGATTGCCGGCGGACATCATCGCCCGCACCAGCGCGAAGTACCGCGAGGCGCTTGCGCGCTTGACCTGACGTTTTCAGAATTTGCCGTGGAGGACGTATAAAGTGCAGCCGCTCTGGATCGCCCCCTCGATTCTCTCCGCTGACTTCGCCCGCCTCGGCGCGGAAGTGGATGCCGTGCTCGGCGCGGGTGCGGACGTCGTGCACTTCGATGTGATGGACAATCACTACGTGCCGAATCTTACGATCGGGCCACTCGTGTGCGCAGCGCTGCGCAAGCACGGCATTACCGCACCGATCGACGTGCATCTCATGATTGAACCGGTCGATCGGATCATTCCCGACTTTGCCGAGGCCGGCGCGACCTTCATTTCCTTTCACCCGGAAGCCTCGCGGCATGTCGACCGCACGATTGACCTCATCCGCGAACACGGCTGTAAGCCGGGGCTCGTGTTCAATCCGGCAACGCCGCTTGAATACCTCGACTACACGCTCGAGAAGATCGACATGGTGCTCCTGATGTCGGTCAATCCGGGATTCGGCGGACAGAAGTTCATCAAGGGCGCGCTACACAAACTCGCCCAGGCGCGCGCGCGCATCGACGCGTCGGGCCGCGCGGTGCGGCTGGAGATCGACGGCGGCGTCAAAGTGGACAATATCGGCGAGATCGCCCGAGCCGGCGCCGATACATTTGTGGCGGGCTCGGCGATCTTTGGCAGTGGCGACTACGCGAAGACCATTCGCGCGATGCGCGAACAGATCGCGCGCTAGCGCTCAGTCATCGTCGTCGTCGTCGTCGACTTCCTCGATGCGCGCCGGACGCAGCGCGACGGGTTTGGTCGGCACGATGACTGGCCGCGTCTTCATCTTCGGACGCGCATTGAAGACCACAATGGTCTTGCCCGTTGCGCGCAGCAGACCCTGCTCCTCGAGGACTTTCAACACCCGCCCCGCCATTTCGCGCGAGCAACCCACGAGCCGTGAGAGTTCCTGACGGCTTACCTTGATCTGCATGCCCTCCGGATGCGTCATCGCATCAGGCTCGTTGCACAGATCCATGATCGCGTGCGCGACGCGGCCGGTGACGTCAACGAACGCCAGGTCGCCGAGTTTGCGATTGGTGCGATCAAGACGCGTGGCAAGCTGGGTCGCAAGTTCAAAGATGAGGCCCGGGCTTTCGGCGGCGATCTGCCGGAAGCGCGGATAGGTCATCTCCGCAAGCTCGCACTGGTTTCTGGTGCGGACCCAGGCGGATCGGGTGGGCTGTTCGTAGAACAGCCCCATTTCGCCGAAGAATTGCCCGCGATTGAGGTAGGCAAGCACCATTTCGTTGCCTTCCTCATCCTCGATCATGACTTCTACCGAGCCACTGATGATGTAATACAGAACGTCGGGTTCATCCCCGGCGTGGATTACGACCGTCTTCGACGGCACCGCGCGAATACGGCAGTAGCTCAAAAACCGGTTGATCGCCGGAATATCGCTCAGCGGCTTTATGTTCTCATCCATACCGACTCCCCTAGCACGTCGCGTGTGGCGCGACGGTCCGTTTTTTATACATAACCTATTAGAACTGCAAGCGCCTACCAAACGCTAGTGCGCAATTTGCCCCTCAGACCCAGTAAGCGGTGCCCGTCATGACCCGCGACGCACAGCGCATGAGCGTCCGAACCGCCGGGGGCAGGGCGCCTGCGCCTGCCGCGTGAGCCTGCGCGCCATGTGCGACCTCATCGGTGCGAATGGCCTCGACGATCGCCCGGCTCCTCGCATCGACGCCCGGCAGACGCTGCAGGTGCGAACTCAAATGACCCTCGACCTGACGTTCCGTCTCGACGATGAACGCAAGGCTCGTGCGATCCCCAAGCGCAGCAGCCAGCACCCCGATCGCAAACGACCCGGCATACCAGAGCGGATTAAGAAGGCTCGGGCGCGCTTGCAGCTCGGCGAGTCGCCTCTCGCACCAGGCCAGGTGATCGGTTTCCTCATGAGCCGCTTTAACCAGGAGATCATGCGTGGCGCCGGAGCGCGCCGCGAACGCCTGGCCGTGGTAAAGGGCCTGGGCGGCGACCTCGCCGGAGTGGTTGACCCGCATGAGCGCGGCGGAATTGCGGCGCTCAAGATCGGACAATTCGCAGCGGCCGCAGCTTCCCGGTACCGCCCGGCGTGCCTGCGCTGGCGCGAATACCGCCCGCAAGGCGCGATCGAACGCGCCAATCAGGGGATCGAGCAGCCGGTCGGGCTCCATAAGCTCATTATACTAAGG
>DATCBZ010000119.1:0-11059 GCA_036511555.1 Steroidobacteraceae bacterium | reverse complement strand
AGCAGCGCGCAAGTCCCGCTGGCGCGATTTTGACGAGCGCCTCGCTGAGTGCGATCACCGGTTCGTGCGTAAACCCGGCGAGGATCACCTGCTCGAGTTTGCCAAGCTGCGCAGTGACGGCAGCGTTGATGCGTGGATTGGCGTGTCCGAAGAGGTTCACCCACCAGGAGCTCACGGCGTCGAGATAGCGGCGGCCTTCGAAATCCTCAAGCCACACGCCCTCGCCGCTGCGGATCGGCACCAGCGGAATATCCTGCTCGTGATCCTTCATCTGTGTGCAGGGATGCCAGACGTGCGCGAGGTCCCGCGCGACATAAGAGGCATTGGAGTCACTCATAAGGGCATTTTCCACGTGGCGCAGCGGCATTGTGGCATTATTTCGGGACATGCAAATTGACCCAGCCACGGGCCTTCTTTCCGACGTAACGCAGGTGCTCTCGCCGCATTTCGATGCGCGCCCGGCGGGAACCGTTGCATCGCTCATCATTGTCCATGGCATAAGCCTTCCGCCGGGCGAGTTCGGCGGCCCCTGGGTTGACCGACTCTTTACCGGCACTCTGCCAAGCGATGCCCATCCCTACTTTGCCAAGGCTTCCGAGCGGCGTGTATCGGCGCATGCGTACATCCGGCGCGACGGACGGATTACGCAATACGTGCCATTCGGTGCACGCGCATGGCACGCGGGCGAATCTCAGTTCGAAGGGCGCGCAGCCTGCAATGATTTCTCGATTGGCATTGAGCTTGAGGGCACCGATGAGCGCGCCTACGAAGATGCGCAGTACGAATCCCTCGCAAGCCTCATTCGCACGCTGCTCGCGACTTATCCGTCGCTCGCAAAGGAGCGCCTTGTCGGCCACAGCGACGTAGCACCAGGCAGAAAAACCGATCCCGGCCCTGCGTTCGACTGGCCGCGTCTGCGTAGCCTCGTTTCCTAAACTCTTAGCGCGGCTTGCCGCGGTCGTGCCGCCACAGGACTTCAGTACCGCTCTCGTGGCGCGCCAAGACTCGCGCGAGCACGAACAATAAATCGGAAAGGCGGTTCAGATAGTTCGTCAGGTCCAAGCTTATCGTGTCTTTTTTCGCAAGCGTCCACGCGCGCCGTTCGGCGCGGCGCGCAATGGTGCGCGCGAGATGGCACGCGGCCGCGGCGGGGCCGCCGCCGGGAAGAATGAACTCCTTCAGCGCCGGCAGCGGATCGTTATAGGCATCAAGCGTCGTCTCAAGCCTTGTGACCTGCGCGGCCGTGATCGCGACCGACCCCGGTATGCACAACTCGCCACCCAGATCGAACAGATCATGCTGCACTTCGGTGAGGGTTGCGGCGACTGCTTGCGGAAGTTTCGGCACGCTTAGAATCAGGCCGATGGCAGAGTTCAATTCGTCCACCGTGCCGTAGGCTTCAACGCGTGCATCGTCCTTCGCGACTCGGCTGCCGTCGCCCAATCCAGTAGTGCCGTCATCACCGGTGCGCGTGTAGATTTTGCTCAGGCGATTGCCCATACCTTGCTCCGTTGCGTTAGGCTTCCCTGCACGCCATTGGTAAGTTCATCATGGTATCAAAGGAATTGCAGGCGGCGCTTGACGCCGCGGCGGCTGCAGCCGACATCATCCGCGCACTTTATGGCCGCGGTGTCGGCGTACGGCTGAAGCCGGACGAGTCGCCTGTTACCGAAGCGGATGTGCGCTCCGAGGAGGCCATTCGCGCGATTCTAAGTGACCGCTTTCCAAGCTACGGCTTCTGCGGCGAGGAGACCGGCAGACACGACATGGGTGCCGAACATATCTGGCTCGTCGATCCCATTGACGGCACCAAGTGCTTCGTGCGCGGCAGTCCTTTTTTCTCCACTCAGATCGCGCTGGTACGCGACGGCCGCCTGGTGCTGGGAGTTTCCAGCGCCCCGGTCTATGGTGAGCTTGCCTGGGCCGAGGAGGGTGCGGGCGCATACCTGAACGGGCAGCCGCTGCGCGTCAGCGATATCAAGGATCTGTCACGCGCGACCGTTTCGAGCGGCAACTTGAAATCGCTTGCGCGCTCGCGCCTCTGGCCGGGCTTCGGCGAACTCATCGGCCGCGCCTACAGTACCCGCGGCTACGGCGACTTCGTGCATTACCATCTGCTCGCGCGGGGCGCGCTCGACGTGGTCATCGAATCTGACGTCAATATTCTGGATATCGGGGCGTTGACGGTCATCGTCAAAGAGGCGGGCGGTACATTTACTGACCTCGATGGGCACGATGTGGACCTCGACACGATTTCGGTACTTGCAACCAACGGGCCGCTGCACGGTGAAGTACGCGAGGTACTCGGCAGCGCGAATATCTAGGGCTGTGAGCTTGCCGTAGAATTTGCGACCGGCCCGCCAAGGGCTTGAACGCTGCTTCGCCGTCTGGAATGAATGAACGATCTTCCGCAAAGCCTGTTCACGAATCCGATCTGGCATGCCCTGCAATCGATGCATCGGCGCTTTGCGCTATCGGCAGGCGCTGCACGGCGCTATTGTCCCGACGTTGCGCCCTTCGCTTCCGTGGCTGCGCCAACCGCAGATGCACTCACGCAGTTGCATTTGCTGCTTGCGCCCGAGGAATCCTTCTGGGTCATTGGTGACACCTGGCCAGGTACACCGCTATTGCGCGTGGCAGAAACACTGCCCTGCCTGCAGATGATGCGTTCGCTTGAAGGGGCGACGTTGACGGCGTCGGCCAATCTCCTGCGCCTGGGCCCAGCTGATATTCCGGAGATGATCGCGCTTACGGATCATGCGTTTCCCGGATTCTTTCGCGCCAGGACGCTCGAGATGGGATCTTATTACGGCGTGCGAATTGGCGGCGACCTCGTTGCCATGGGCGGCGAGCGCCTATTGCTCGACGGCTATCCTGAGATCAGCGGTGTTTGTACGCATCCTGGCCACCGCGGCAAAGGCTTCGCCGCTGACATCATCGGGCAGCTTACCGAGGATCACCGGCGCGCAGGCCTCCTCTCCTGGCTTCATGTCGGTGTAGCCAACACTCATGCGGTCGAACTGTATCGTCGCTTGGAATTTCAGGTGATTCGCAAGGTGACGTTCAACCGGCTCGTCCACGCCGCCTGACCTTGGTCCTGTGGGGCTCGATGGTGGGCTATGGATGTGAGCTGTTCTCGGGGACTGGCGTTACGTCTCGACGCTTGCGTCCCAGCCTCCGCCTAATGCCCTATACACCGCGACGCGCGATGTAGCCGTGTCGGCGCGGCTCTGAGAGAGCAGCAATTCAGCGCTGAGTGCGGTCCAGCGGCCACCGTATTCTGATGCCGAGCGAGAGGGTAGGAGTATTGAGGTGGTCTGCCTCCACGTAGTAGACGGCGACCGGGACCGCTTCGTCCTGCCGCAGTATGCCGAGCACTTCTTTGTTGCCGACGCCTCAGCCTTGATGCCAGCGCGTCGGTTTCAATATGTTTACGCGCTGTGCGATTGCGCGCCCTCCTGCAGCACCTGCTGACGGAGATGGTCGCAACCGACGGCCGGCACATTTTGGGTCCCTACGACAATCGCATGCGTGGCGAGGTGCCGGAGCGCATCGATAAGCTGCTCGAGAATCTTGGGTTTGCCGTCACGGGCGCAACCCGTGGCGGCGTGCCAGAGGTGACGCGGTTTGCTTGGGTTGACCGGCAAGGGTCAGCGCAGGCGCACCGCTCAGGCGCTAGCAAACACGCGTCGGCCGCTCGCGGCCAGTTCCACAATCGGAGTTGCATACAGCTCGCTCAAGCTGCCTGCGGTCAGAACCTCGGTGGCAGCCCCCAGACGCCAATGCCCCTCACCAAAGAGGAGCAGCACGCGATCCGCAAAACGTGCGGCAAGCGTCGGGTCGTGCAGCGAGGCGATCACCGTCGCGCCAGCCGCTGTCAAACCGCGCAGGACCTCAAGTACCGCGAGCTGATGATGCGGATCCAGATGATTGGTGGGCTCATCCACCAAAAAAACTTCCGGCTCCTGCGCAAGCAGGCCGGCGATCGCGACACGACGCTGCTCGCCGCCAGAGAGCGTATCGGTGCGGCGCGCAGCACAGTCCGTCAGATCCATTTGCGCAAGCGCCTGCCGTGCGATGCGCTCATCTTCGCGCCCTTCCCATTGCCAGGCGGCAAGATGTGGATGACGGCCAATAAGGACGCTCTCGAGCGCCGTTGTCGTAAAGCCGTCTTCCGGGTCCTGTAATAGTACGCCGATGCGTCGCGCGAGCGCGCGGCGCGAGAGCTGCGCGAGCGGCGCCCCATCCAAGCATACGTCGCCGCCCGCGGCTGCGCGCAGGCCGGCAAGCGTGTGCAGAGTCAAGGTTTTCCCTGCACCATTTCGGCCTAGAATTGCGGTGAACTCACGCGGCTTAAATGTTGCCGAAAGATTCTCCACGAGCGTGCGTGCACCCGCCTTGACGCTGAGCGTCTGCGTCGTCAATTGAGCCGCCATGGAAGTCTTTGACATCGCCTCAGGGCTGCAGGCGCACGACCGACCAGGGCCCGCACGCAAATCCGGACGCAGCGTCCGCGGTCAGCTTTCGCGACCAGGAAAAGCGGTCATGGATGCGCGATCTGCCCTCCTGCCAGAGTTCGACATTTTCGGCCCACAGGCGATAGCCGCCCCAGTGCGGCGGCCGCGCGATGGCGTAATCCGCGCCGTCTTTTACAGCATCGGCCGGATTTGGCGTACCGAAGCGCCGGGCGGCGGCAGACACTCGCGCGACGAGGTCAGCGTGCGAGCCGATGCTCTGGCTCTGATCGCTTGCCCACGCGGCGATGCGGCTCGGCCACGGGCGCGAGGCAAAATAGGCGTCGCTCTGCGCGGCAGGCGCGCGCACCACGGGCCCCGTGATGCGCACCTGGCGCTGCAACTGATCCCAGTGCATGACGGCAGCTGCGCGCGGCGCGGCGGCCAGTTCCCGGCCCTTTCTTGAGTCGTAATTGCTGTAGAACACAAGGTAGCCGGGATCAATAACCAGATCCTTGAGCAGCACGACACGCGCCGAAGGTTGCCGGTCTGCGCCAAGCGTTGCGAGCACCATCGCATTGGGGTTCGGCTGCAGCCGCCGCTCGCACGCATCGCGTAGCCAGCGGCTGACGATGGCCATGGGTTCAGCGGGCGCCGGCTCGGTGAGGAGGTCGCTAGTCGTAGTCATAGGTTAAATGGTAGAGCCTCTTACCGTTGCCTGCACTTGCCTCAGGCGCGGGGGATCGTTACAAAGACAGACTGCCTTACCCCGATGAGTCTTTGCATGTCGAGCGATGACACGACGCTTCTGGATCTGCGCGGCCGCCTGAACGACGTCGATCGGCAGCTTCTTGCCTTGGTCGCCGAACGCAAGGCGATCAGCGGCGAAGTGGCGCGGGTGAAGCGTGCCACGGGTCGCCCGACCCGTGATTATGAGCGCGAGCGCGAGGTGATCATTGGAATTCGCACGGCAGCGGCGGAGCTTGGGGTCTCCCCGGCGCTCGCTGAAGACCTGCTGCGCCTTCTCATCCGCTCATCCCTCACGACGCAGGAGCGGGCCACTGTCGCCGCGCGCGGGACGGGCTCGGGCAGGCGCGTGCTGTTGATCGGCGGTGCGGGTCTTATGGGGCGCTGGTTTGCGGAATTCTTAAGCTCACAGGGTTTTACCGTGGAAATTGCCGACCCTGCCGCCGCCGCGGAGGCCGGATGTATCGAGGATTGGAAGAAGAGCGATCTTACGCACGATTTCATTGTGCTGGCGACCCCGCTTGGCGTGACGGACGGCATCTTGCGGGATCTTGCGCTGCGCCGTCCGCCCGGCGTCATTTTCGATATCGGTTCGCTGAAGTCCCCGCTGCGCGCGGGGCTCCTCGCCTTGCGCTCGCACGGCTGCAAGGTCACCTCCGTACATCCGATGTTCGGCCCGGACACGGAGCTACTTTCCGGGCGCCATCTGATTTTTGTCGATCTCGGCTGCAGTGAGGCTCTGGCGGCCGTGCAGGAGCTGTTCGCTTCCACGATGGCCGAACAGGTGATCATGAGTCTCGACGATCACGACCGCTTGATCGCCTATGTTCTGGGCCTCTCGCACGCACTCAATATTGCGTTTTTCACCGCGCTTGCCGAAAGCGGCGAGGCGGCGCCGCGGCTGGCGCGCCTGTCGAGCACCACGTTTGATGCGCAGCTGGATGTGGCGAGCCGCGTCGCGTGCGAGAGCCCGGACCTGTATTACGAGATTCAAAGCCTGAACGACTACGGCGCGGAGTCGCTCGAGGCACTGTCGCAGGCAGTGGAGCGGCTGCGTACCGCGGTGCTATCGCGCGATCACGCGGCCTTTGTCGCTCTGATGCGCCGCGGGCGCGACTACCTGCAGGATCGCAAGAGTCTGACCGAGCGGCGCGCGTAGGCGTGCAGCGCCGAATGGGAGACGTTCGCTCGATGCGCCGAATTGCGCCCACCGCAACCGCTGCCACTCTGCGCACCAGAAATCTCGCGCTGCAGACGCGCCTCGCGCGGCTGACCGCCCAGGTCGTACGCAACAACTCGATTCTGCATCGATCGCAGGAGCGCGAGCTGCAACTGCTGCGCGCGACCTCTCTGCGCGAACTTCTCGAAAGTCTGATCCATGGTTTAAAGGTTTCGTATCAACTGGACGCGGTGGCGCTCGTGTTGCGCGATCCGGAGCATGAGATCCGGCACCTGCTCGAGGCGGACCCGGTGATCAAGGAGAATCGCGAAGAGATTCAGTTTGTGGGCGCTCTCGCCACGTTTGCCCCTGCGCTCGAGGGCCTCGAGCGGCCCTGGCTCGGAGCTTATCGGCATGAGGAACATGCACCGCTGTTTCCGAGCGCCAAGGGATTGGGTAGCCTTGCTCTAATTCCGCTGAAGCACAGCGATTCGAGCGACGGCGTGCTGGTCTTTGGCAGCAACGAAAAAGGCCGATTCAATCCCAAACTCGCAAGCGATTTTCTCGCGCACTTGGGACTGGTAAGCGCTGTATGCCTTGAGAATGCGGTAAACCGCGCGCGCTTGCTGCGCAGCGGCTTCACCGACTTTCTGACCGGCTTCTACAATCGGCGTTACCTGCAGGCGCGGTTGCGCGAAGACCTTGCGCGCGCGCAGCGCATGCATCAGACGCTCTCGTTCCTCATGATCGACATCGATCACTTCAAACAGATCAATGATCGCTTCGGCCATTTGGCGGGGGATGCGGTGCTGCGCGAGGTGGCGCGGCGTATTGCAGCTGAGATGCGCACCAGTGACACTGGCGCGCGCTTCGGCGGCGATGAATTTGCCATCATTCTGCAGCAAGGCGGCATCATTGATGCGGAGCGGGTCGCGCGGCGCGTGTTGGACGCGGTGCGCACGGTGCCGGTTGCGATCGGACTTGAGAGCGCAGAAGTTGTCAGTCTTTCGATTGGCGTTGCGGCGGCGGGTCCCGCGCATGAAACGCACGATTTAGCGGCGCTTGCCGACCGGCTGATTGCCGCCGCCGATGCCGCGTTGTACCGGGCCAAGAGCGCCGGACGCAGCCAGGTCGCGACAGCCGCCGAACTTGCCGTCTGACATTTAATGCGTATTCCTGGTCTTTGAGCGCAGCAGAGCAAGGAAGATCGGCGCGCCAATGAGCGCCATGATGGCGCCCACCGGCAGCTGGCGCGGGCTGACGATGGTGCGCGCGATGAGATCCGCGGCGGCGAGCATCGTGCCGCCAGCAAGGGCGGAGGCGGGAGCGACCAGGCGATGGTCGCTGGTCCTGAAGGCGAGCCGTACTGCATGTGGCGTGATGAGGCCCACGAAACCCACGGTGCCGGCGCTCACGACCGCGATTGCGGTGAGCACGGCGCAGGCGATGAAGAGGAAAGTGCGCCAGGTCTGAAGGTCAAGTCCCACCGCTTGCGCGCGAAGCTCGCCCGCCGCCAATACGTTAAGCGGACGCGCAACCAACACACCGAGCACGGTAGCCAGCACTGCAGCTGCAACGCTCGTAGTGGGGGAGAGCGCCCAACTCAAGTCGCCAGCGAGCCAAAACACCATGCCGCGCACCTGTACGGTGGTGGCAACCGCCAGCAGCACGCTCACGAGCGCACCGCAGGCACTCGCCACGACCACACCCGTGAGGAGTAAGCGCGCGGTGCCGCCGCCGCGTGCCAGGAGATACACGAGCGCCACTGAGGCGAGCGCTCCGGCGACCGCGGCCGACTGCACGGCAAGCGCGGCGAGTCCCGCAAGCATGGCGCCCAGTGCCCCCACCGCTGCGCCCCCCGAGACACCCAGTACATACGGATCGGCCAGCGGATTTCTGAACAGCGCCTGTAGGAAAACCCCGGCGAGTGCGAGCAGCCCCCCGACGCCGAAAGCGGCCAAGAGGCGCGGCAGACGCACCTGCAATAAGACACTGCGGACCGCCTCATCGGTCCCCGTCCCGAGCATGGCTGCGAGAAGCTGTGAGGGCGTGATATCGGAGCTGCCGATGCACAGCGAGGCGCAAAAAACGGCCGCCGCCAAAGCAAGCAGGGCCGTCAGACGTCGCCACGTAGTCGATCGGGACACAGCTCTCCTCAACATCGACCCGTTCACGCTCTCTCGTTCAAAGGCGCGCTAGCCTAAAAGGGCGGGCTTCCTCACCACAAGCGCTACCTTGTGGCAGACTTCTGTTAAAGGCCACATGAACGACGTCATCGACACCGATGGTTTCCGCGCCAACGTTGGCATCGTTCTGATGCGCGCTGGGGGCGAGGTGTTCCTTGGCCGCCGGGTCGGCGGGCGCGGCTGGCAGTGTCCGCAAGGCGGGGTGCGCGAAGGCGAGGCCGCGGAGGAGGCCGTGTTGCGTGAGCTGCACGAGGAGATCGGCCTCGAAGGCCGCCACGTTGAGATTGCCGCAAGCACGGCCCAGTGGCTGCGCTACCGCCTGCCATCTCGTTATATCAGGCGCAATCGCGCGCCACTTTGCGTGGGGCAGAAGCAGCGCTGGTTTCTCCTGAAGCTGCGCGGCGACGACGTGCAATTTAATTTTGGAGTCACCGCCGAACCGGAATTCGATGCGTGGCGCTGGGTCGACTACTGGGAGCCGGCGCGCGAGGTGATCTATTTCAAGCGGCCGGTATACGCGCGGGCCCTGACGGAACTTGCCGAGCGCGCCTTCCCGCATGGACCGCCGCCATTGCCGCCGTGGTGGAACGATATCGCCCGGCCGTCGCGCGCCACTGTTGCAGAGACCGCTGTTCCCACCGGCTGATGACGCTGCGTTCTGATGCGCGACACCGGCAGCAATCCCGTCATCGTTCGCACCTATGCGCCGCTGCGCCGCCTGCTCGGGCTCGTCGCAACGGTGCTGCTGACGGTGTTCGCGCTCTATGTGATCTATGAGCTCGGGCGCTACAACGCCGGTTACGACCGTCTTGCCGTTGCGCAGCAGCGCTCCGAGCTTGAAGTCGCCATCGAGAAGCTTAAAGACGACAATCATGAACTCAATCTGCGGCTCGCCCAGATCGATACGCAGCGCATCGGCTGGGCACGCGAACAAGCTGAGGTGTCGCACACCATTGGCGAATTGCAGGCCAAAATCGCGCGCCAGGCGGAGGATCTGGCGTTTTATCGCGGCGCGGGCTCAGCCACGGCGCCGCTCGTGGCGCTGGGCGTCACGGTCCAACAATTGCGTATTGGCGCTACCGCCCAGCCGGCACATTTTCGCGTGCACGTGACGCTCGTGCGCTCGGTACGGGCCGATGATGTCGCCACCGGCGCCGCTGTTCTTGCAGTAGAAGGCGAGGCGCAGGGCCGCGAGTCGAATGTGGGCCTGGCTGCGCTCACGGCCGGCGCGCAACGAGAGATCCCCTACAGTTTTCGCTACTACCAGACCCTGGACCAGGAAATCACGATCCCGCCGGGATTGCGCCCGGAGCGTCTTTCGATTGAAGTGCGCTCGAGCAAGAAAGGCATTGCACCGTTGTCACAGACCTTCTTGTGGAATGTAGATGCATCGTAGGCGCAGCGCTTTTTGCTCCGGGTGCGCCAGGGGCGAGCGCTTTGCGGTGGCACAATGTTTCTAGGAGGATGACGATGTGGACGCGCAAGAGCCAACACAAGATCGACACGCTCATCGGACCGACGGCGAGCGTTGCCGGCAATGTCGAATTTGAAGGGGGGCTGCATGTGGACGGCCGCATCACCGGGGATGTGCGCGCGGGCTCCAGCTCAGACTCGACCTTGTCCGTAAGTGAGGGGGGTCTCATCGAAGGCGCGGTCGAGGTTGCGAACGTGATCCTCGAAGGCACGGTCAGAGGGCCGATCCATGCGCGCGGCAGGGTCGCTTTGGGACCCAAATCACGCGCCTTTGGCGATGTTTACTACGGGGTCATTGAAATGGCTCTGGGCGCCGAAATAATGGGGAAGCTCACTCCTGCTCCACGGGGCGAGGGCGAGGGATCCGGGAAACCTGTCAAGTCAGAGGCCAAGCTCGGATGAGCTTTGACCGCACGTCCTCCCGGCCCTAAACTCTTGTCGGGCCAGTGTATTTTCAGCCGAAGGCGAACGTAATGGAAATTGTCGAAGCAGCTGCACCGAGTCTCGTGTTAACGGATGCCGCGGCCCGCAAGGTCGGGTCTCTGATCGAGGGCGAGGGCAATCCGAAGCTCATGCTGCGGGTGTTTGTGCAAGGCGGCGGCTGCTCGGGGCTCTCGTACGGGTTCGAGTTCGATGAAGAGATCGTCGATGGGGACACCTGCGTTGAAAATCTTGGCGTGAAGCTCCTCATCGATCCCATGAGCGTGCAGTACCTTGCCGGCGCTGAGATCGACTACCGGGAGGGCCTCGAGGGCGCCCAGTTCGTGATCCGCAATCCGCAGGCGACGACTACGTGCGGGTGCGGTTCGTCCTTCGCGGTCTGAAGCCCACTTCGCTCGAGTGAGCCCCGCCGCCGTCATCCGCGCCACTGCGGATGCGCGCAAAGGCGCAGCG
This sequence comes from Steroidobacteraceae bacterium, assembly GCA_036511555.1. GTDB lineage: Bacteria > Pseudomonadota > Gammaproteobacteria > Steroidobacterales > Steroidobacteraceae > PALSA-1196. Next base: position 146 of record DATCBZ010000119.1, on the reverse strand, counting down.
GTTCTGCCCGTTCCTGATGTTCTCGCCGCTGTCGACCTCGGCTCGAACAGCTTCCACATGGTTGTCGCGCGCTACTCGCACGGGCAGCTCGTTATCATCGACCGGTTGCGCGAGATGGTGCGTCTTGCCTCCGGAGTGGAGAAGAA
>DATCBZ010000118.1:0-4835 GCA_036511555.1 Steroidobacteraceae bacterium | reverse complement strand
GCCTGGGTGTGCGTCGTGCCGATGGACAGGCTGCCGCGTCCCTCATCGCGCAGTTCGGTCGACAAGTCGCGGATGCTCTGCGCCTCCTGCAGGATCTTGAGCGCCCGATCGATGACCTGCTGGCCGGCAGGGGTTATGCGCGTGAGATTTCGGCCCTCGCGCACGAAGATCTGAAACCCCAGTTCATCCTCGAGGAGCTTGATCTGCTTGCTGACTCCGGGCTGCGAGGTGTGCAGCTTCTGCGCCGCGGCGGTGATGTTAAGCCCGCTTTGCGCGATCGCAGCAAGGTAGCGCAACTGATGCAATTTCATTCCCGGCTAACCTTATTGTGTTGCAAGGCGTGGCACGTAAGCGTAGCGCAAAGCGCGTAGAGGAGCGTTGCGAGATAACCGGCGCGCAGCCGCTCAGAAGCAATGGTTCGTTCCGCGCGGAGCGGGGCGTCCGTATATTTCCAGTCCATGGGAGACATACTCAGCCTCGATCTGGAGCAAAAAGCGACGGTGCTCCGCCGCTTCCTTGCCGCCGGCCTCGCCGAACACGGCCGCCTTGTGTATTCCAACAGTTTGGGCGCGGAGGCGATGGTACTCACCGACATCATCGCGACCCACCTGCCGGAAATCGACATCTTCAGCATTGATACCGGGCGCTTGCCCGAGGAGACCTATGAGCTCCTCGCACGCCTGGATGAACGTTACGGACCGCGCATCCGGCTTGTGTACCCCGAATCGACCGGGCTGCAAGCGCTTGTCAGCATGCAGGGAATCAATGGCTTTCAGCGCAGTCTCGGCGCGCGCCTGGCGTGTTGTGCTGCACGCAAGGTCGAGCCCTTCAAGCGCGCGATCGCGGGGTTCAACGCGTGGGTCACCGGCGTGCGTCGCGAGCAGTCGCCGCTGCGCGCGCAGGGCGCACCCAAGGTGTGGGATGACGAACACGGGCTCTACAAACTAAGCCCGCTCCTTGATTGGTCCGCGACGCAGATCTGGCAATACATTCACGCGCGTCAGCTGCCCTACAACGCGCTGCACGACCGGGGCTACCCGAGCATCGGCTGTGCGCCCTGCACGCGCGCGGTGGCGCCCGGCGAGGATCGACGCTCAGGGCGCTGGTGGTGGGAGGAGTCGCAGGTGCGCGAATGCGGACTGCACCCCCAGGTGCGCCAAGCCCAGGGCGCGGGCGTTTGACATCGACGAGGATCGTATGGACTACTTGCCAATATTCATTGCTATCAAAGACCGGCCGGCAGTGGTCGTCGGCGGCGGCCAGGTCGCGCACCGCAAAGTTGAATGGCTGCTGGCAGCGCAGGCGCGCGTGACGGTGGTCGCACCGCGCCTTGATGCCGAACTTCTCCGCCTGGTGGATGGCGCTCGACTGCAGCACATCGCAGCGTGTTTCGCGGCCCCGCAGCTGCATGAGGCGGCGCTTGTGATCGCGGCGACCGATTCGGCCGATGTCAACGCGGCGGTCGCTGCGGCGGCGCGCGTGCTGCGCGTGCCGGTCAACGTCGTTGACAGCCCGGAGCTTTCAAGCTTCATCTTTCCAGCCATCATTGACCGCTCGCCGGTCATTGTCGCCGTCGGCTCGGGCGGCCGCGCGCCGCTGCTGGTGCGCAGCGTGCGTGCGCAGATCGAGGCGCTGCTGCCGGCGAAGTTAGGGGCTCTCGCCCGCTTCATGGGTGAGCGACGCGCGGCCGTCAAGCAGGCCCTTGGCGCCAGTGGGCGGCGCCCGTTCTGGGAACGCATCATTGGCGGCGCCGTGGGCTCGCAGGTTCTCGCCGGTGAAGAGAACCGCGCCGACGCCGCGTTCGCCGCAGAGTTGTCGGTGTCGGCCGCACCCCGCGCGCTGGGTGAGGTTTATCTCATTGGTGCCGGACCCGGGGATCCGGATCTGTTAACGCTGCGCGCCGCGCAGCTCCTGCAGCAGGCGGACGTCGTGCTCTACGACCGCCTGGTATCGGATGCGGTGTTAGGGCGCGCGCGCCGCGATGCGCAGCGGATCTTTGTGGGCAAAGAGGCAGGCGATCCGCACAGGGCGCAGGCGCGCATCCACGAACTCATGATCCAGCATGCGCGTGCGGGCCTGCGCGTGGCGCGCTTGAAGGGCGGGGACCCATTCATCTTTGGCCGCGGTGGAGAGGAAATCGAAGCGCTCGCGGCTGCGGGCATCGGCTATGTGGTCGTGCCCGGCATCACCGCAGCACTCGGCGCCGCGGCCGCCACGGGGATTCCGCTGACACACCGCAAGTTTGCGCACAGCGTAACGTTTGCCGCCGGCCACGCACTCGATGAAGATGCGCTTGACTGGGACAGCCTCGCACGGCCCAATCATACGGTCGTCTTCTATATGGGTGTCACGCATCTGTCACGCATCATCGCGCGCCTGCGCGCCTCCGGCGCCGGCGCCGATCACCCTGCCGCCATCATTGAGCGCGCAACCTTGCCCGAGCAGCGCGTGCTGAGCGGCACGCTCGCAACGCTTGAGGGTTTGGCGGCCGCGGCAGGCATTGCTGCACCCGCTTTGCTCATCGTCGGCGAAGTCGCCACCTTTGCGGGAAGTGCGCAGGCAAGCGCAACGCTCAACGCAATCACGGCCCCACATGAGGTCACGGTTTGATTGAGGAGTCGCGCTCCAACATTCGCGCGGGGTTCTCCGGAGCGATCGGCAACACGCCCCTGATTCGGCTGCAGCGCGCAAGCGAGGAATGTGGCTGCGAGATCCTCGGCAAGGCCGAGTTCATGAACCCGGGCGGCTCGGTCAAAGACCGTGCGGCACTTGGCATCATCAGCGCAGCGCAACGTCGCGGCGAGCTCGCAGCCGGCGGCACGGTCGTCGAGGGAACCGCGGGCAACACCGGCATCGGACTTGCGCACCTGTGCAACGAACGCGGCTATCGCTGCGTGATTGTGATGCCTGACAATCAATCGCCCGCCAAATATCAACTCCTCGACATGCTGGGGGCCGACGTGCACCGCGTCCCGGCCGTGCCCTACAGCAGTCCGAATCACTACCAGAAAGTTGCCGCGCGTCTGGCAGGAGCACTCGCCGGGGCGATCTGGTCGAATCAATTCGATAACGTTGCCAATCGTGAGATCCATCTCACCACCACGGGGCCGGAGATCTGGACTCAGACCGGCGGTGGTATCGACGCTTTCGTTGCGGCGAGCGGCACCGGCGGCACCTTCTCCGGCGTCTCCGAATATTTGAAGTCGCGCCGCAGCAGCATCCTCTGCGTGCTCGCCGACCCGCCCGGCAGCAGTCTCTTTGAATACGTGCGCCACGGCACCCTGAAGGCGACCGGCACGGGCTCGATCACCGAAGGTATCGGGATTGCGCGTATCACCGCGAACCTTGCGCTCGCGCGCATTGATGATGCCGTGCACGTGGAGGATGTGGAAACCGTGCGCTGCGTCTATCGGCTGTTGAACGAGGAGGGTCTATTTCTCGGCAGCACGAGCGGCATCAACGTAGCGGCCGCGGTCAAAGTTGCCCGCGAGCTTGGGCCTGGTCATACGGTCGTGACGGTGCTTTGCGACGGTGGTGCGAACTACCGGTCGCGTCTTTTTAACCGCGAATGGCTTGAAACGAAGGGCCTCGCCGCAGCCGCAAGCATGCCCGCGCGGCCGCGCCTTACTCTGGAGAACGCTCTTGTCGCCTGAACGCAGCAAGCTTGCCACCGTCACCGACGCCGTCATCATTGGCGCCGGACCCGTAGGACTGTTTCAGGTCTTCGAGCTGGGGCTTTTGGGTCTGCGCGCCGAAGTTATCGATTCATTAGCGCAGATCGGTGGACAATGTACGGAGCTTTATCCCGATAAGCCCATCTACGATATTCCGGCCGTGCCGATGTGCACGGCCCGCGAGTTGATTGAGCGCCTGGAAGAGCAGATTCGCCCTTTCGGCGCGGGGTTGCATCTGGGACAGGAAGTCACCCGGGTGGAGAAGCGTGCGGATGGCCGATTTGATGTCGAGACGAGCCGCGGCGCGCGCTTTGATGCGGGCAGCGTCATCATTGCAGCAGGCGTCGGCGCGTTTCAATCGCGCCGCCTGGCGCTGGCCGAGGCGGAGCGACACGAAGGCCGTCGCCTGCACTACCGCGTCAAAGACCGCGAACTGTTCCGCGATCGCGACATCGTCATTCTAGGCGGCGGCGACTCGGCGCTGGACTGGACGCTTGATCTCCTCGACAGCGCGCGCAGCGTGGTGCTCGTGCATCGACGCGCCGATTTTCGCGCAGCACCGGCCTCGGTATCGCAACTCTTCTCCCTGCGCGACGCGGGCAAAGTCGACTTCCTCGAGGGCCAGGTACGCGCCGTTGTCGAGACCGCCGGCGAGTTGAGCGGCATCCATGTGACGACCCCTGATGGGCTCACCCGCACGGTGAGCCTCGAGCATCTGCTCGTCTTTTGGGGTTTGCATCCGAAGCTCGGACCGATCGCCGAATGGGGACTTGCCTTGAATCGCAAGACCATCACGGTCGATACGGCGCGCTTTCAGACTAACGTCGCCGGGATCTTCGCAGTCGGTGACATCAACGACTATCCCGGCAAGAAAAAACTCATCCTCTCGGGGTTTCACGAAACGGCGCTGGCCGCATTCGCGGTACGCGAGTACCTGCGCCCCGGTGAGAAGGTGCACCTGCAGTACACGACGACGAGTCCGCTTCTGCAAAAGCGCTTAGGTGTCGCCGCCGACAAGCCTGCCCGCGAGGCGCACGCCTCCGCGCGCGGCGGCTGATGCTGCTTTTGATTTCCCGCAGCTTGCGTCCGGCGCGCCGTGGGACTTAAGGCCAAGCGCTACGGCGGCCAGGCCTCCAAGCACTCAACGTAAGCCTGCAGAAA
>DATCBZ010000117.1:0-5119 GCA_036511555.1 Steroidobacteraceae bacterium | reverse complement strand
GCGGCGAGCAGCAGAATCGAACTCGCTCCGCCTCCGCAGATCACGAGTCTTAACGGCTGTCCGGCTTTGCTTGTCGGTGTATATGAGGCCATGGGAACCAGCCTACTGGCGCCCGGTTACAAAGTCGGTAACAGCCATAATTCTTAAGCTTTATCAGCCGCGCTTACGCACAAGCGTGACTCCATCGCCAATCGGCACGAGCGTCATATCGACGCGCTCATCGCGATGCACGTGGTCGTTGAAGGCGCGCAGCGCCAGCGTGTTCGCATCCTTGCGGCGCGGGTCGGCAACCGCACCGTCCCACAATGTGTTGTCAACCGCGATGAGTCCGCCGGCGCGCACGAGCTCGAACAGTTTGTCGTAGTACGCGCGGTACGCGGTTTTGTCGGCGTCGATGAATGCGAAGTCGAAAGATCCGGCGCTACCGGTTGCGAGCAATTGCGTCAGCGTCTGCAATGCGGGCTGCAGCTGCAGCTCGATGCGTGTGTCCACGCCCGCCTCGCGCCAGTACTGGCGCGCGATGGCGGTCGTTTGGGCATTGACATCGCAGGTAACGATGGTGCCGTCCGCGGGCAGTGCGAGGGCAACCGCCAGACTCGAATAGCCCGTAAAGGTCCCCACTTCGATGCAGCGGCGCGCGCCAATCAACTTGACGAGGAGCGCCATGAACTGGCCCTGCTCGGGGCTGATCTGCATGTTTGCGTCCGGTAACGCGCGCGTGGCCGCGCGCAGGCGTGTGAGAATCGCCGGCTCGCGTATCGAGTGCGCGAGAATGTACTCGTACAACGTATCGTCAACTGCAATCGTTCTGCCGCTCATCGGTTTTTGATCCTTCTGCCAATAAGACTAAGGGCTGCGGGCGCATTCATACGGCGGGTTGCCAAATCCAGGCACGCCAAGCGGTGCTATTTCCCCACGCAGAATCCGGAGAAGATGCGCCCCAGCAGGTCCTCGGTGGTGAACTCACCGGTGATCTCGCCCAAATCGCGCTGCGCCGCGCGCAGGTCTTCGGCGACCAGTTCCCCTTGGCGCCGGTCGCGCAGCTGCCGGGCGGCCTCTTCAACATGAGCGCGGGCGCGCGCCAGAGCCTCAAGATGCCGGGAGCGCGCCGAGACGGTGCCGCCGTCGAGCGCGTGATAGCCCACGCATGACTTCAAATGAGTGCGCAACGTATCGATTCCCTGGCCCGTGTGCGCGGAGAGGCTGAGCCGCGGCGGACCGGCCACGGTATCAGCGCACGGCATGCCCAGCGCAATGTCGCATTTGTTGAACACCAGCGTCACGGCGACATCGGCCGGCAAGCGATGCCGCTCCTCGTGATAGGCGCTGCCCGCGGGATCCTGCTGCGCATCGATGACAAACAACAAGCGGTCGGCGCGCAGCATCTCTGCCTGCGCCCGGCGAATACCCTCTTCTTCAATCGCATCGCGCGCCGTACGCAAGCCTGCGGTGTCGAGTACATGCAGCGGCATGCCGTCGATATCAATGCGCTCGCGTATCACATCGCGCGTGGTACCGGGCTGCGCTGTGACGATCGCCGCATCGTAGCCTGCCAAGCGGTTGAGGAGACTTGATTTGCCCGCGTTCGGGCGACCGGCAATGACGACCGTCATGCCTTCGCGCAACAGGCGTCCCTGGCGCGCGCTCTGCTCGATCACATCAAAGACATCGCGGACCGCTTGCAGGCGCTCGGCGAGTGCCGGGTCGGCGAGAAAATCAATCTCCTCCTCCGGAAAATCAATTGCAGCCTCGACATAGGTGCGCAGTTCAATCACCGCCTCGGTAAGGCCTTTGACCATGACTGAGAATTCGCCTTGTAGCGAGCGCATGGCGGCGCGCGCGGCGGCGCGCGAGCCTGCTTCGACAAGATCCCCGATCGCCTCGGCCTGAGTCAGATCGAGTTTGTCGTTGAGAAAAGCGCGCTGCGTGAATTCCCCGGGCAGAGCACGGCGCGCCCCCAGTTCAACGGCGCGCGCCACGAGCGCATCCACCACCACCGGGCCGCCGTGGCCTTGTAGCTCGAGCACATGCTCACCGGTGTACGAAAGCGGCGCCGGAAAATACAACGCAAGGCCCGCGTCAATCGGCTCTTGTTTGGCATCGAGGAAGCGGCCAAACGTTGCGACGCGCGGGCTCGGCAGTTGCCCGAGGAGCGCGCTTGCGAACTCAGGGGTTCTCGGACCTGAAATGCGCACGATACCGATGCCGCCGCGACCGGGCGGCGTCGCCGCGGCCACGATGGTATCCGTGCGTGCCATGCCGCGCTGAGCCTACCACTTAGGCGCTGCGCTTCGCTTGTGCGGCGGCGATCCTGCGATTGATATTCCACTGCTGCGCAATCGAGAGGAGCGTGTTGGTAACCCAATAGAGCACGAGTCCCGCCGGAAAGAATGCGAACGTCACCGACATCACGAGCGGCATGATCATAAAGACCTTGGCCTGGATCGGATCGGGCGGGGTGGGATTCAACTTGTACTGCACAAACATCGCCGCCGCCATGATGCCTGGCAGGATGTACAGCGGATCGCGCGATGACAGATCGTTGATCCAGCCAAAAAACGGCGCCTGCCGCATTTCAACGCTCTCGAGCAGCACCCAATAGAAAGCGAGAAATACCGGGATCTGGATAATGACGGGCAGGCAGCCTGCGACCGGATTGATCTTCTCGCGCTTGTAGAGCTCCATCATCGCGCGGCCCAATTTCTCGCGATCATCCTTGTAGCTGTCCTGCAGGCTCTTGATACGCGGCGCGAGGGTTTTCATCTTCGCCATCGAACGGCCGCTCGCCTCCGACAGCGGATAGAAGAGAAGTTTCAGGAGAAACGTGACAAAAATGATCGATACGCCCCAATTGCCGAACAGCGCATGCGCTTGACCCAGGAGCCAGAAAAGTGGTGCCGCGATTGGCGCGAGCAAGCCGTAATCGGTCACGAGTTCCAGGCGCGGACCCGCGGTTTTCAAATCCACCTGCAGCTTCGGGCCGACAAATAGCGTCTCATCGAAAGTCGCTGTCGTATCCGCGGCAATGCTGCGCAGCGGTCCGGTGGCCGAGAGTTGAAACTGCCGCCCCTGCGTGCCGAGGGTAAAATGATTGGTGGTATCCGCAGCCGGAACAACGGCGCCTACGAAGTGGTGCTGCAAGGCTGCGAACCAGCCGTTACGCACGTCAACCGCCAGGTGACTGTCATCGGCATTATCGATTTTCAGCTTGTGGTACTTCGTGCCGTCGAAGTACGCCGGGCCGTGCGAGCCATTGCCTTCCACGTTAAAGAAAAAGGAGCGCGAACCGGGCGGGTCGTAGCGCAGGATCTGCGCGTAAACCGCTGCCTGCCAGGGGGCGCTCGAGCGGTTGTCCACTGTGTATTGCAGCGCAATCTTGTAATCGTTGCGATGGAAGGTGAACGTTTTGGTGACGGTCACCCCCGCGCCATCCGTCCACACGAGCGGCACGGCGATCTCAGCGGCACTGCCCAGGTCGTATTCGCGACTCGCCGCGGTGAAGTTTGCAAGATGCGTTGGACGCGCCGCATTGCCGGGTCCGGTCAGGCCGCCCTTGAGCTCGTAGAGCGATGTATCGCTGTCGCGATTCATCAAGCGCACAGGCTGAGCCTCACCTTTGACGCGCGGATAGCGCAGCAAATCTGCCTTTACAATCGTGCCGCCCTGCAGACTGATCTCCATGTCGAGCACGTCGGTGCGCACATGCACGCTCGGTGCCGTGGCCGCCTCCGGCGCAGATGCCTCGGCGCTGGGCGCAGGTGCTCCTGGCGCCGCGCTGGCGGCGATGCGTGTGGCCGGGGTCGCCGTCGTATCCGTGCTGAAGGTCTGTGGCACGGCCGAATCGAGGCTGTGTGCTGCATCGGGCTTCGCGGCCGCCGTGGTCGCCGCCGCTGCAGCGGCGGCCGTATCGGCCGGGCCGTAATCGTGTTGCCAGGCCTGATAGTTGAGGAACAACAACATCAGGAGCGCAGCCCAGACGAGAACGCGCGGGTTATTCATCGTGATGCTGGCCGCAGGGAACCGGATCCAGACCGCCCGCATGGAAAGGGTGACAGCGCAGGAGGCGCTTCATTGCAAGCCAAGCGCCATGCGCAACTCCAAAGCGCCCGATCGCTTCGTAGGCGTATTGCGAACAGCTCGGGTAAAAACGGCATCGCGGGCCGAGCAGCGGACTCACCGTCCACTGATACAGCCGGATCAGGAGCTGTGTCATGAACCGCATTTTCGTCTCACTTCCTGCCACAAAGGCTCAAGCTGCGCGCGCAGCTCCGCGTTCAGCGCGCCGCGCGCGCGAACACGCGCGCTCACCACCAGATCGAGCGCCGGGATCTCATGCTGATGCAGCCGAAATGACTCGCGGATCACGCGGCGGATTCTATTGCGCTCGACTCCATTGCCGGCAGTCTTCACCGCCACCGCCAGGCCAAGCCGCGGCCAGCCTTTCGTATTCACGTGTGCCGTCACGCCGAAGAAACTGTTACCGAAGCGCCTGCCATGAGCGTACGCCGCGTCGAACTCGCGCTTGCGACGCAGGCGCCGCTCCTTCGAATGGGTGAGCGGCTCCCGCGACGCAGGGACGAGAATCAAGTCGGTGAACTTAGGGTATGAGCTTCCTGCGGCCCTTGGCACGGCGACGGGCTAGGACGCGCCGGCCTCCCTTGGTCGCCATGCGCGCACGAAACCCATGAGTACGCGCGCGGCGTACTTTACTTGGCTGATAGGTGCGCTTCATGGTCCACTGGCTCCCGAAAAGGCCGGCAAGGCTAAGCCGTCAGGCGCGAAAGTGTCAACACAATACCTAAGCCTTCAGCCCTTGCGCCTCAAGGTATAGACTGCGCAGCCTTTTCCCTCCTCGGTTACGAGGCATTCGTCGGAGTTGAGAAGCTCGTGGAAGCGTCGCTTTGGATTCGTTGCGTGCGCGCGCTTGAGGCGGAGCTTCCCGAGCAACAGTTTAATACCTGGGTTCGGCCGCTGCAGGTGCTCGAGGGTCAGGGCGCCGTCAAGCTTCTGGCGCCGAACCGCTTCGTCGTCGACTGGGTAAACGCGAACCTCCTGCCCCGCATCGGTGAGCTCCTCGCTCATCAAAGCGCGGGTGACGCGCCGATCATCACCGTCGAGG
>DATCBZ010000116.1:0-4641 GCA_036511555.1 Steroidobacteraceae bacterium | reverse complement strand
GTCAGGCGCACCCGATCAATGCGAACGATGCCGCGCAGCCGCGTCGGCACCGCAAGCTGCAGGCGCCCGGCGTCGCGCGCAGACAGATCGATTGCTACCGTGGCAGCATCGGAAAGATCCGCTTCGATGCCATAGCGCGTGAGCGCTGCTGGGTTCTCGAGCGTGAGATCAAGTACGCCCTCATTACCGGCGAAGGTTGGTGTGGTCGTGGCGCTTGTCAGGCGCACGCCCAGCAGATTTCTGTGGCAGCGATGCATGACGACAAGTGCAAAACCCGCGAGCCAGAATGTCAGGAACAGCGCGACGCTGTTGCCATAGTTGAGAGCGGCAATAAACATGACGATGAGCAGAGCCGCGAAGCCCCAGCCGGCGCGCGTCGGCAGAATATAGATCCGGCGGTAATGCACGCTGATCGGCAGCGCATCCGCGCCCTGACGCCGGCGCGCCCAGTTGGCGAAGCGTTCGCGCAAGAAGCGCTGCATCGCCGGCCCTACAGCGGCACCGGGACCGATTTCAGAAGTTCGTCCGTCAACGCATTTGCCGTGCGCACGGTGCTGCCCTCGCGCTGCTCGAGCCGATGCGCGACTACCGCCGGCAGCACCGCCTGAACGTCCTCGGGCAGCACCGCTTTGCGGTTCTCAAGATAAGCCCACGCCTGGGCGGCACGCACGAGTCCCTGTCCGGCGCGCGGCGAGAGTCCGAGCTTCAAATCGGCGCGCGCCCGCGTACGCGCGATGAGCGCGAGCGTGTAGTCGAGGAGTGTGTCGGCGACGTGCACGCCGCGCACGGCCTCCTGAATACGCAGCAATGCGACGGCACTCACCGCCGGCGTCATCGTCGTCAGGAGCTCGCGGCGCGCACCGCTTCGCAAGAGCTCGCGCTCATGCGCGCTGTCGGGGTAGCCGAGCGTCACGCGCATGAGAAAGCGATCGAGCTGCGATTCGGGCAAAGCAAAGGTGCCGACCTCGTCGTGCGGATTTTGCGTCGCGACCACAAAGAACGGCTCAGGCAGGGGGTAGGTGGTCAGATCCGCGCTGACCTGGCGCTCTTCCATGGCCTCAAGCAGCGCGCTTTGGGTGCGCGGGCTTGCGCGGTTGACTTCATCGGCCAACAGCAGCTGCGTGAAAATAGGGCCTCTGCGAAACTCAAACTGCTGCTGCGTGCGATCGAACACCGACACCCCGATGATGTCGGCCGGCAGGAGATCGCTCGTGAACTGCACGCGTTGCCAGGCGAGTCCCAACAGGTGTGCGAGCGCGTGCGCGAGCGTCGTCTTGCCGACGCCGGGCACATCCTCGATCAGCAGGTGTCCGCGAGCGAGGAGACAGGCGAGACACAAGCGCACTTGGCGCGGCTTGCCTAAAATTACGGTTTCAAGTGCTGCGAGCGCGCGTTGCAGAGCGACGCGATCAGCTTCCATCAGGCGCTCGCGAGGGTGCGCACGCGCTCAAGCTGCGCTTCGAGTCCCGAGGCTGCGCGCTCAAGATCAAGTGCCCGTTCGCGCAGCCCGGCGACCACGGCGGCCGGTGCGTTATCGACGAAATTGCTGTTGTTGAGCTGGGCGCGTGTCTTTTGCAGATCCTGTTGCGTTTTTGCGAGCCGTTTACCCAGACGTTCCGATTCCGCCGCGGCATCGATGAGATCAGCCATCGGCACGAGAACAGTCAGCTCGCCGACCATGGCGGTGGCCGCCTGCGGCGCAGCAACTCCCGACTCCAGAATGTTGATGCTCTGCAAGCCCGCGAGCTTCTCGAGATAAGTTCGATGCCGCGCCACATGGGCTCGATCGCGCGTCTGTGGATCCTTCAGCAGCACCGGAATCATCTTTGACGGCCGAATGTCCATCTCGCCGCGAATCTGCCGCACGGCGAGCACGAAGCCTTGGATCCACGCGATTTCGCTTTCCGCTTCCGCATCGAGCGCAAAGTCGGCGGCGACGGGATACGGCGCCAGCATGACCGTCGCACCGCCCTTGCCGGTGAGCGGCGCCGTCTTCTGCCAGATCTCCTCCGTGATGAATGGCATGAGCGGATGCAGCGCGCGCTGCAATGCCTCAAGCACTCCGGCAACGGTTGCGCGCGTGGCAAGCTTCGCCGCCGCCGGCGTCGACTCCGACTGCAGCACCGGTTTCGTGAGTTCAAGATACCAGGCGCAAAACTCATCCCAGGTGAACTCATAGAGCGCAGTGGCCGCAAAATCGAAACGATAGTTGGCGAGTGCCGTGGCAACCTCTTCGAGGCGCCGGCCAAAGCGCGAGCGGATCCAGCGGTCAGCAATCGACAGATCGGCGGGCGCGTAATGGCCCAGCGCCGGCTCGGGCACCATGAGCGTCACGAAGCGCGCCGCGTTCCATAGTTTGTTGCAGAAGTTGCGATACCCCGCCACACGCGCCAGGTCAAAGCGAATGTCGCGGTTTGCGCCCGCGAGCGCAGCGAACGTGAAGCGCAGCGCATCGGTGCCGTGGGCGGCGATGCCCTCGGGATAGGTCTTGCGCGTTGCGCGTTCGATCTCGGGGGCCAACTGCGGCTGCATCAAGCCCGCGGTGCGTTTGGCGATGAGTGCCGCCAAGTCGATGCCGTCGATGATATCAAGCGGATCGATGACGTTGCCCTTGGACTTCGACATCTTGTCGCCGTGCTCATCACGGACGAGACCCGTAATATAGACGTCGCGAAACGGCACATCGCCCATGAACTTCAAGCCCATCATCATCATCCGCGCCACCCAGAAGAAGATGATGTCGAAGCCCGTGACGAGCACGCTCGTCGGATAGAATTTGGAAAGCTCCGCCGTGGTTTCGGGCCAGCCCAGCGTCGAGAACGGCCACAGCGCCGAGGAAAACCAGGTATCAAGGACGTCCTCGTCCTGGCGCAACGACACATTGGCGGCAAGCTGGTGCTTCGCGCGTACCTCTTCTTCACTCCTGCCCACATAGTGCTTGCCGTGCGCGTCGTACCAGGCGGGAATGCGGTGTCCCCACCACAACTGCCGGCTAACACACCAGTCTTTGATGTTGCGCATCCATTCGAAATAGGTCTTCGACCAGTTCTCCGGCACGAAGCGCGTGCGGCCGCTTTCCACTGCATTGATGGCGGGCGCTGCGAGCGGCGCGATCCGCACGTACCACTGGTCGGTCAGATACGGCTCAAGAACGGCGCCGCTGCGATCGCCGCGCGGAATCATGAGGCGGTGTTTTTCCACGCGCTCGAGAAAGCCTGCCGCCTGCAGTTCCGCCACCACGCGCTGCCGCGCCGCAAAGCGGTCGAGGCCGCGAAAGCGCGGCGGCACGTTGCCATTGAGGGCAGCGCGCGGTGTGAAAATATTGATCTGCGGCAAACCGTGCCGCAGTCCTATCTCGTAGTCATTGAAGTCGTGCGCCGGTGTGATCTTCACACAGCCTGAACCGAAGGCGGGATCGACATAGGCATCGGCGATCAATGGAATCGAGCGCTCAACAAGAGGCACAAGGATCATCTTGCCGATGAGGTGCCGGTAGCGCTCATCCTCGGGGTTGACCGCCACAGCCGTGTCGCCGAGCATCGTCTCCGGCCGCGTCGTTGCAACCACCACCGCACCCGAGCCGTCTGCGAACGGATAGCGCAGGTGCCACAGCTGGCCATCTTCCTCCTCGCTCTGCACCTCGAGATCGGACAGCGCCGTCAGCAGCACCGGATCCCAGTTGACGAGCCGCTTGCCGCGGTAGATGAGGCCATCATCGTAGAGGCGCACGAATACTTCGGTGACCGCGTTCGATAAGCCGGCATCCATGGTGAATCGTTCGCGCGACCAGTCGACCGATACGCCGAGCCTGCGCATCTGGGCGCTGATGGTGCCGCCGGAGTGTTCCTTCCACTTCCAAACACGCTCGAGGAACGCTTCTCGGCCGAGTGCGGCGCGGGATGCGCCTTCTGCCTCAAGCTGGCGCTCGACCACCATCTGCGTTGCGATGCCGGCGTGATCGGTGCCGGGTTGCCAGAGCGTGTCGTCGCCGCGCATGCGGTGGTAACGCGTCAGAACATCCATCAGCGTGTGCTGAAAGGCATGCCCCATATGCAAAGTGCCGGTAACGTTCGGCGGCGGGATCACGATGGCGAAGGCGGGCGCGCCCGGTGTGTGCGGGGCGAACCAACCATGCGCCTCCCAGAATCCGTAGATCCGCCGCTCGATGTTGGGCGGCGCGTAGACTTTTTCCATTACCGCCCGGCGCGATGGATGAGAAAGTCCGCCAGGAGCGGCGTCGGCCGCCCGGTGCTGCCTTTATGTGCCCCGCCGAGGTAGGCGGTTCCGGCAATGTCGAGGTGCGCCCATTTCATGCCCTGGGTGAACTTTGCAAGATAAGCCGCAGCCGTGATGGCGCCGGCCTCGCGCCCGCCGATGTTGGCAAAATCGGCAAAGTTGCTCTTCAGCTGCTCGCCGTACTCCTCCGTGATCGGCAGCTGCCAGGCACGGTCGTCGGCGCGCAGTCCCGCCGCGACGATCTCGCGCGCAAGCGCATCATCATTGGCCATGACGCCGGTGTGGTGCGCGCCCAAGGCAATGACGCAGGCACCGGTCAATGTCGCGATGTCAATGATGGCGGCCGGATTAAACCGGCGCGCATAGGTGAGTGCGTCGCACAGTACGAGCCGCCCCTCGGCGTCG
>DATCBZ010000115.1:0-5897 GCA_036511555.1 Steroidobacteraceae bacterium | reverse complement strand
ATCCGTGCCGACCATTCTGCGCAAGGGCGCGGCCTGGTTCGCAAGTCTGGGCCCGCCCAATTCGGGTGGTACGGTCGTGTTCTCGGTATCGGGACACGTGGAGAAGGGCGGTAACTTTGAAGTACCGCTTGGCATACCGTTCAAGGACCTCTTGGCCATGGCGGGTGGCGTGTGGCGCGGCCGCAAGATCAAAGCCGTGATACCCGGCGGCTCCTCGGTACCGGTGCTGCCCGGTGAGACCATGATGAAGCTCAACATGGATTACGATTCACTGAAGGCGGCGGGTTCGGCGATCGGCTCGGCGGCAGTCATCGTCATGGATGAGACCACCTGCATGGTGCGCGTGTTGGAGCGTATCTCGCGCTTTTATATGTCCGAGTCCTGTGGCCAGTGCACGCCGTGCCGCGAGGGTACGGGTTGGATGAATCGCCTCTTGCGCCGCGTGCTCGCAGGCCACGCCCGGCGCGATGAGTTGAATCTCCTGCTCGATGTCGCCAATCACATCGAGGGGCACACGATCTGCGCGCTCGGCGATGCGGCGGCGTGGCCGGTGCAAAGCTTCTTGAAGCACTACCGCCACGAGTTCGAATACATGATCGACCATGCGGGCGCGAGTATCGTCGCGCAAAGCGGCGTCGAGCCTCCTCCTCTGCAGGCTCAATATGGCTGAGGAATTCGTCAACGTAGAAATCGACGGCGTCGCGGTCAAAGCCAAGAAAGGCGAAATGATCATCCGCGTCACCGATCGGCACGGCCGCTACGTGCCGCGATTCTGCTACCACGACAAGCTGACGATTGCGGCCAACTGCCGCATGTGCCTCGTGGAAGTGGAAAAGACTCCCAAACCCATGCCCGCGTGCGCAACCCCGGTCGCCGAGGGCATGAAGATCTTCACCGGCTCGCCGCGAGCGATTGGCGCGCAGCGCGCAATCATGGAATTCCTGCTCATCAATCATCCGCTTGATTGTCCGATCTGCGATCAGGGCGGGGAGTGCGAGCTGCAGGATCTGGCGGTGGGATTCGGGCGCGACGTGTCGCGCTTTCAGGAAAGAAAGCGCGTCATTGCGGATGAAAACTTGGGTCCCCTCATTGCGACCGATATGACGCGCTGCATCCAGTGCACGCGCTGCGTGCGCTTCACCGAAGAGATCGCCGGCATCCAGGAGCTCGGCATGATCGGCCGTGGTGAAGGCATGCAAGTGCGCGTCGCCATCGAGCAGACGGTGCATCACGAGCTCTCCGGCAACATTATTGATCTGTGTCCGGTGGGCGCCCTCGTCTCGAAACCGTATCGGTTTACGGCGCGGGCGTGGGAGATGATCTCGCAGCCACTCGTGTCGCCGCATGATGGCTTCGGAACTAACCTCTTCGGGCACGTGCTGCGCGGGCGCGTGATGCGGGTGGTGCCGCGCGAGAATGAGGCGTTGAATGAGACCTGGATTCCAGATCGCGACCGCTTCAGCTACGAGGCCGTCTACGGCCACGATCGGCTATTGACGCCGATGATCCGCACCGGCAGCAACTGGCGCACGACCGATTGGGACACGGCCCTCAACGAAGTCGCAACGACACTCACCGCACAGGCGCGAAGCCTGGGCGCGCTTGCCAGCGCCTCGAGCACGACGGAGGAGCTGTATCTTCTGAACCGCATCATGCGCGGCGTCGGTTCGCACAATATTGATCACCGCCTGCGTCAGCCGGACCATCGTGACCAGGAGGCGGATCCCGCTTACCCGAACCTCGGCATGGGGATCGCGGAGGTTGAGAAGCTCGATGCGCTCCTCGTGGTCGGCTCCAATCTGCGCCGCGAAGTGCCGATGCTGGCGCACCGTGTCCGCAAGGCGGCCTTGAAAGGCGCGAAGGTTGCATTTCTTAATCCGGCCCGCTTCGACTATGAGTTTCGCGTTGGCCAGTTCATCGAGGCAACGCCTGCAAAGCTCGTGGCAGAACTGGCCGCGATCCTCGCGGCATCCCTGGGGGAGACGCGCACGCCGCCGGCGCACGTGGCAGCGCTGGTGCACGCTGCCCGGATCGAGGAGCGGCACCGTGCAATTGCGACGGCACTCGGCAGCGGTGAGCGCCGTGCGATTTGGCTCGGGGCGCTCGCACTGCGGCACGCCTCCTTCAGTGATCTGCGCGCGCTTGCCGCGGCATTGGCGCAAGCATCGGGCAGCTCGTGGGGAGTGCTCGCCGAGGGCGCGAACGCGGCGGGTGCCTATCTTGCCGGCGCCGTGCCGCATCGTGATGCCGGCGCGCGCGCCGTGCGCCCGGGACTTTCGGCGTCGCAGATGCTCAAAGACCCGTTGTCTGCCTACGTGCTCCTGGGCGTTGAGCCCTGGGCCGATGCGCTTGATGCGCGCTGTGTGCGCACGCTGCAGGCTGCCGAACGGGTGATCGCAATGACGCCCTTTATCAGCGACACGCTGCGCGAGGTTGCGCACGTGCTGTTGCCGATTGGCACCTTCGCTGAGACTGCCGGGACCTACGTCAATTTTGAAGGCCGGTGGCAGAGCTTCGGCGCGGCGACGCCGTCGCTGGGCGAAGCGCGTCCCGGCTGGAAGGTGCTAAGAGTGCTCGGCAACGCGCTTGCGCTCAAATCGTTCGAATACCAGTCGGCGGAGGAAGTGCGCGACGAGGTGCGCCGGGCGTGTGGCGATACACTCGCCACGGGCTACGCCGGCAGCCACGCGGCAGCGGAGCCAACTGCAGCCACAGCGCTCGTTGATGTGCCCATGTACCGCATCGACGCACTCGTGCGGCGGGCCCCGTCTCTACAGCGCACACGCGAAGGTCGCGCGGCGCCTGCGGTCTACGAGTAGAGGCGCGCTGCACGTGTTCGCACAAATCGCAGCACTCTGGCTGGCTCTTCCGGCTTACGTGCGCTCTACCGCATGGATAGTTCTCGTTACGGTGGTGCTCATCCTGTGCGTCGCATTCCTGACGTTGTGGGAGCGCAAGGTCATCGGCTGGATCCAGCTGCGCCAGGGCCCGAACCGGGTGCGCATCTTTGGCTTCTTTCCGGGCTTCGGCCAGCCGTTTGCAGACGTCGTGAAGCTCCTTCTCAAAGAGGTCATCATCCCGGTCCGGGCGAACAAGCCGCTTTTCATGCTTGCGCCGGCGCTCGCGCTGATACCGGCTTTTGCGGTCTGGGCCGTGATTCCGCTGTCGCCGGAGCTTGTGATTGCCGATATCAATGCGGGGCTTTTGTACCTGCTTGCGCTCACCTCGATCGGCGTTTACGGCATAATTCTTGCGGGCTGGGCCGCGAATTCGAAGTATGCTTTTCTAGGTGCGATGCGCTCAGCCGCGCAGATTGTTGCCTACGAGATTGCGATGGGTTTTGCGCTCGTGGGGGTCGTCATGGTGTCGGGGAGTTTGAACCTCGGAACCATCGTCAAAACCCAGGCCGGTGGCGTCCTCGCTTGGAACTGGTTCTGGCTGCTGCCTCTTCTGGTCGTGTATTTCATCTCCGGACTTGCCGAAACCAACCGCGCGCCGTTCGATGTCGCCGAGGGTGAGTCGGAGATCGTCGCAGGCTTTCACGTCGAGTACTCCGGCATCGCCTTTGCATTGTTCTTTATGGCCGAATACGCCAACATGATCCTGGTGTCGGCGCTGACGCCGGTATTTTTCTTTGGCGGCTGGTTGAGTCCATTCGCAGGCTACCTGCCGGCGGGCACCCGCATCGGCGATTTTCTGATGGCGCCGAGCTTCTTCTGGCTCGGCATTAAGATCTTTGCTTTCCTGTTTGTATTTCTGTGGCTGCGCGCGACCTTTCCGCGCTACCGCTACGATCAGATCATGCGCCTTGGCTGGAAGGTGCTGATTCCGATCACCATCATCTGGATCTTCGTCGAGATGATCATGTCCTACTGCAACGTGGGCCCCTGGGGCCGATTAACGAGCGCTTAATCAGATGGCTTTCAATTTCTTCAAAACCTTTCTTCTGCCGGAGCTCGCGCGCGGCCTGTGGCTCACGCGCCGCACGCTCTTCAGCAAGAAGTTCACTTTGAACTATCCGGAAGAGAAGACGCCGCAGTCGCCGCGTTTTCGCGGTTTGCATGCGCTCAGGCGCTATCCAAACGGCGAGGAGCGCTGCATTGCCTGCAAGCTCTGCGAGGCGGTGTGTCCGGCGGTGTGCATCACGATCGACTCGGACGTTGCCCCGAATGGCACGCGGCGCACCACGCGCTACGACATTGATCTATTCAAGTGCATCTACTGCGGCTTCTGCGAGGAGGCCTGTCCGGTGGATGCGATCGTGCTGACGCGCATCCATGAGTACCACATGGAACACCGCGGCGAGAACATCATGAACAAAGACAAACTCCTCGCGGTCGGCGATCGTTACGAGGCCATGATCGCGGTCGACAAGGCGGCGGACGCGCCGTACCGCTGACGCGCAGGGGATAGGGGAGACGCATGCTGGTTCAGATCCTGTTCTACGGGTTTGCGACAATCCTGATCGCAGCTGCCCTGGGCGTGATCATCGCGAGAAACCCGGTGCATGCGGCGCTGTTCCTGGTTTTGAGTTTCGTCACGAGCGCTGCAATCTGGCTCCTCATGGAGGCGGAGTTCCTCGCGGTGGCGCTGGTACTGGTGTACGTGGGCGCAGTGATGGTGCTGTTCCTGTTTGTCGTCATGATGCTCGACATCAAAGTTGAAGAGCACCGCCGCGGTTTCACGCGCTATGCGTGGCTTGGCTGGATCACCGCTGCGGTCGTGATCGTCGAGATCATGGGCGTCGTCAGCGCCCGCACCTTTGGCGTCGACGTGACGCGCGGCGCGGTGCCGCGGCCGGCCTCCTACAGCAACACGCAGGAACTGGGCAGCTTGCTCTACACGCAGTACGCCTATCCGTTCGAGCTCGCCGCCATCGTGTTGCTGGTTGCGATTGTGGCGGCGATTGCGCTAACGACGAGAAAGCGCCGCGGTCTGAAGCGCCAGGATATCAGCCGCCAGGTGAACGTGAAGAGCACCGATCGGGTACGCCTCGTGAAATCCATGTCGGCGAAGAGCTCATGATCACGCTCGCCGAGCTTTTGACGCTGTCGGGAATTCTGTTTGCGCTCGCGGTCGCGGGCGTCTTCATCAATCGCAAGAACGTCATTTTGCTTTTGATGTGCGTTGAGCTCTTGCTGCTGGCCGCGAATTTCAACTTCATCGCCTTCTCGCGCTATCTCGGTGACCTGTCCGGCCAGATTTTCGTGTTTTTCGTCCTGACGGTCGCCGCCGCCGAGGCGGCGATTGGCCTTGCGATCCTGGTGGTGCTGTTCCGTGAGCGCCGCAGCATCAATGTCGAAGACCTCGACACCCTCAAAGGGTGAGCGATGAACCCGCACGTACTCATCGCTATCGTTCTGCTGCCGCTTGTCGCGGCGATCATTGCGGGGCTCGCCGGACAGCGAATCGGACGCGTGGCATCGCACAGCATTGCGATCGGCGGAGTTGCGCTCTCCTGCGTGCTGTCGCTGCAGGTCATGTGGCAAATCTATACCCTCGGCATGCCCGCGTTTGATGCACCGGTCTATACCTGGCTCGTCAGCGACACGATCAGCATGCAGGTCGGGTTCCTGATCGACCGCTTAAGCGCACTCATGATGGTGGTCGTGAGCTTCGTGTCGCTGTGCGTGCACGTCTATACCGTCGGCTACATGCGCGATGACCCGGGCTATCAGAGATTCTTCAGCTACATCTCGCTCTTCACGTTCTCCATGCTGATGCTCGTCATGGCGAACAACTTCATGCAGCTCTTCTTTGGCTGGGAAGCGGTCGGCGTCGTCTCCTATCTCCTCATCGGCTTCTGGTACACGCGGCCGACCGCCATCGCCGCGAGCCTCAAGGCGTTCCTCGTCAACCGCGTCGGCGACTTCGGTTTCGTGCTGGGAATTGCAGGC
>DATCBZ010000114.1:0-2028 GCA_036511555.1 Steroidobacteraceae bacterium | reverse complement strand
ATTTCGCGGCGCAGCGCATCGTGATTATCGTACAACGCCAAATGGCCGCCGTCCTGCATCATGGTACAGCCGCCCTCATAGGGAATGATCTGCAGGCCGTATTTCGGCAATTCCAGGGTACGCATGATTTCCGGCCTGAGCAGGCTGCATACATAGGAACAATTCGAGTACGTGAAGTCCTTATAGAGGCGGCGGCTGACGGCCGCCCCACCGATATAGGGCTGGCGTTCCAGCACCAGGACCTTGAGTCCCGAACGTGCGAGATAACACCCGGCAACCAAACCGTTGTGACCGGCGCCGACGATAATGGCGTCCAGGTCCTGTGGATGCTGCACCGGACCCGCGCTCAAGCCAGCACTTTGCGCGCGGCACCGCCCGACTTCAAAGTCGCATCGACAGCGATTTCGAAGGCCTTCAAGGTATCGCTCAGGCACGATGCATCATGCGCCGCGGAAACGAACCAAGGTTCGCGCGAATCGGGTTCACACAGCACACCCTCGTCGTGCAGCACCTGCGCCATGGCGTCGTAGAAGGAATAGTCGCTGCTCTTCCACGCCCGGTAATTGCGCGGCGGCTCGTGTGCGAAGTACAAGCCGCTCATGGAGGGATGGCCGACGAAGCTATGCGCGACACCGCGTGCGCTCAATACCGCTCGCATGCCGTTGCGCAGGCGGGTGCCGTAATCGGCGATGCGCTCCAGCGCGTCCGTCTCGTCGAGAATCTGCAGCGTCTTTTCCGCCGCAGCCAGCGATACCGAGTGAGCCGTGTAGGTGCCCCCGTGCGCCACGCCGCGCCCGATCTTACGCATGATCTCCTCGCGCCCGGCCAGCACGGAAATGGGGTAGCCATTGCCCAAAGCCTTGGCGAAGGTGCACAGGTCAGCCGCGACTCCGTACAATTCCTGCACGCCGCCGCGAGCCACACGAAACCCTGTTTTGACCTCATCGATGAGCAACACAACGTCATGCTTGTCGCAGAGCGTGCGCGCCGCCCGCAGGTACTCCGGTTCGGCGGCTATCCCTAAGCAGTTGCCCATGATCGGTTCGATCAACAGACAGGCAATGCGATGCGCGTGACGCTTCAACACATCTTCCAACTGATTTGCATCGTTGGCCTGCACAAAGTGCGCGAAGCTCTTGCCGCTGATCGGCACGCCTTCGCTGAACGGCTTGACTTCCGGATCGCCCACCTGTGACCACTTATCCATGGGCGTGAACCACATCGCGGCATCGAACAGGCCGTGATAGCCACCCTCGAGAAGCACGTAATCATCCTTGCCGGTGTAGGCACGCGCCAGGCGCAATCCCGCCATGACCGCCTCGGTGCCTGAGTTCGAGTAGCGGACGAGTTCGGCCGAGGGCACCATTTTCGAAATGCGCTCCGCCACCTTGAGCTCGCGTTCCGTGGACAGGGCGAACACTCCCCCGACCTCCATGCCTTCACGCGCGGCTTGGTCGACTTCAGGATGCGCATAGCCCAGTATCGCGGGACCGTAGCCCAAACGGTAATCGACGTACACATTGTCGTCGAAATCGGTGATGCGCGCGCCGACGCCGCGCTTCACGTAGATGGTGCGCTCCTCGCCCCAGTAGCGGAAATTGGAAGCCACTCCGAGCGGCAGATGTTTGACGGCGCGCTTAAAGTGCGCGTTGCTCTTGGTCAGTATTCTGGCCATGACGTCCCCTTTGAATTTGGTTGGGCGATCGAATGATTTGTGCGAACGTAGCACTCGCCGCACGGGGAGTCCAGAAATATTATATGAGTATATAAATTCTGGCGTTCGAGAGTCGTGTTTTGCGCCGGCCCGCGCGTCGTACAGGGCGGTGCCGCGGATGTAAAACCGGCCATAAATGCGGCATTTTTAGGTAAAAATAGCATTGCTGCGCTGCTTTGACTTGCCAACGAACCGGCCTTCGGCGTACATTAAACGGTCATATAATCCTGTCCGGGGAAAGCCATGAACAACTTATCCGTTGCGAAGCTGGGCGGCGAGCCCTTAAGCGCGTTGCCCCATGCCCTGCCCGCCTG
>DATCBZ010000113.1:0-4358 GCA_036511555.1 Steroidobacteraceae bacterium | reverse complement strand
CGCGCCGATGGTGACCGTTGCGCGCCGCTTGCGCAGCCAGTCCGCAATGCCCTTGGAAAGTTCCAGCACCGGACCCTTGGCGAACTCAACAATCGCCGGAGCCGCCAGCACCGCAACCAGCACGGTGCCCGCATCCTGGGTCTCGGCGTCGGGCTTGACGCGCCGCAGCTCGACCTCGTCAACACGCCCCTTGAGCCATTGCTCAAGTTCCGTGGTCAATCGATTGGCCTCGCCGACTGAGGCAGCGTTCACCGTAAAGCGAAGTGAGGTGCCTTCCATGCCTACCCCCGAAGAGCATTATGCGCGTGTCGAGTAGCATAGACCCATGTTGGTCCGGCGCACAATTTTGACGCCAGTGATCGGCCACAGCTGCGCAAAGTTGGTGTTACGGCTCCAGCATCTTCAATGCTTTCACGAGGCTCGAGCGCATGCGCTCGAAGGAGCGCGCGAGCCCCGATAACTCATCCTGACCTCCCGTATCGAACGTCGCGGCGTCAAGTTTACCCATGCTCACTTCATCCGCGATCCGCGACAAAGCAGTCAGGCGCCGGGTAACGACGCTACGCACCATGAGATTGAGGGCGATAAAGACCAACGCGAAGATCACGAGAATGGCGAGCATGAAACTCTTCAGGATCTTTTGCGCACGCGCCTGCGGCGCGCTCATCGGTACGGACACGAGCTGCGCGCCGAGCACTTCGTTCAACTTCCAGTTGAAGCCGTTGGCCGAGCCGTACACATCGAGCATCGTCCTTGGCGCAGCGCTCGCCATGCCGTGGCACACAAGACACGTCTGGGTCTTTGGAATGATGGGCCGCGCGATATAAAGCGCACGGCCGGTTGCGGTTTCGCGCTCGCCCATGATCTCGCCGTCGCCCGTGCGCTGGTCGCGCAACTGCTCGATGACTTCTTCTTCCCATTCGGTCGCCCGATCGCGCGGATTGGTGGGATTGAGCATCGCCTCCTTGTAGGAGTAATCAGGATGCGTCGTGCGCAGCGCGTTTAGATTCTCGCCGGCCGCGTAATCCGGAACGGATTGCGGCAGAAACTTATACTTCAGCTGGTTCTCAAGGAGCGGCACGATCTGCTGTTCTGTATAGCCTTGCACCGCAGTGCTCGAGTCCATCAAGAGCCTCGCGTTCTGCAGGACTTCCTCGCGCGCTTCGTTCTCCAACAGCCGATCGGCGATGTATCCGGTTGCGACGAAGCAGACGGCAAAGATGAGCAGCAGCACAACATTGAATTTTCCGGCGAGCGATATTTTCATGAGCGCAATAGCTTCATTCCCGGTCGCGAGACTATCATCGCTGCGCCTCGCCGCTATCGGGCGGCGCACTGGCATCCGCCCTGACGGGATGCAGGAGCGCTGCCCACTCGGAACTCTTCCCCAACTCCTGATCCAGCTCGCGCCGAAATTCGGGATCTTTGAGCCGCGGCTGAAACTGGCGTATCAAACCAAGGCGCGCAGCGGGCGTCTCCTTGAGCCAGCTTGCGATATCGCTGAAGGTCACCTCGCGCAGCGCGACCAGCTCGTGATTTGCAGCAGCAGTGCGTTCGGTCATCGACATGAGGGCATCGTGAAATGATGCGGGCATTGCAGCTAGAAACTCCTCCTCAGGACGTGCGAGGATCCTTGCGCTCTCACCCGGCCGCCATTGCGCAAACTGTTCGGCAGGCACCTTGGCCGACTCGCGAGTGCGTCCCGAGGAGGCTTCGTATTGGGCTACGAGGTCACCGCTCTCGGCAAACACACTGACCGCCGCGCCGTTGGCGCGCTCGACCGCGCTGCCGGACGCCAACATCACGCGAATTAGGCCGGTCTGCAAGCAAGCAGGGCCTCTCGCCCCAGGCGCTTTGTGTGCCAGCTTGACCATCCCTTGCAGATCCCATACCTGGATCTCGCAGGGGCTCGAGGTCTCGCGGGTCAATCGCAACAAGATGCGCGAATGCGCTGCGACCGCGACGAGCGTACGCGGCGGCATCTCAATCTGCGCACCAGCGTCGCGCGTTTCAATGATGTCTCGGTCGCGTAGGTTCGCGCCGACCGTGGCGCGATACAGTGTTGTGTGCCGGATGACAAAAAAGTCTGCATCCGCGATCGTTACGACGGCCACGGATTCCGCGCCAAGGACAAGATTTGTAAAGCCGCCGAGCACGCTGACTACAAGCAGCACTGCGATGCGAAGCGGCCGCCCATTCTTATCAGGCGCGGATGTCATGAAAGCGGCTCTTGATTGACGCAATGCCGGTCTCCCTACCGTCTGAGCTACGAGTGCAAGCGGCCGATGGCGGGCGCGCGAGGCGAACTGCGACGAACAACACAGGAATCTACCGTCTATGCCAGCCGTAACCGGGTTCCGTACCCGCAGATAGTACTCCGGGCATCGGGTGTGTCACGCGGCATATTGATACGCGGTCGCATCGTTAAGATGAGTTCCGGTCGCGCCCTTAGACGCTAATGGTCGCGCGATTCAGGCTCGCCGGCTCAGTGCTGTCAGAAGACCGGCATCGATCACGCCAGTTTGGGCAACGCCCGTATGGGCCTGATAGGCGAGGACCGCGCGACGCGTCGCAGCGCCGGGAACGCCGTCGACCGCTGCAACCAAAAAGCCCGCATACGAGAGGTAAATCTGCGCACTGCGCACTTGCAGGTCGGGTGTCGATCCTCCGGCGAAGTGTGCGTAGAACTGGGCGAGGAGGCCGTCGTAATTGTTGGCCGCGTAGTTCGGACCGTTGTAGTGATGGGCGAAGGCACACCAATCATGAGCACGTAGCGGCGCAATCAGACTCTGCGCGCTGACGAACGCCAGCATGGCTTGAAGCTGGCACTGCTCGGAGGCCACCATGGCGGCGACCATGTCCTCGACGTTGGCGTAGCCTGCATCGCGGTAGTGCTCGCCCATGATCTGCCCCAGACCCCACGAAGCACTCTGCAATGCCGCCACCGCATCAAGTTCCAGCGCGATAGTCAGGCGCTGGTACTGGTGCGCGCCAGAGGCGCCATAGCCACCCGGCGTTGGCTGGCTGATATCAGAGTATTGCGCATCGAAACGGTGGCCGGTCAGGCGGCTAAAGACATGACGCTCAAAGAGTATCTTCGGGCGTCTATCGGGCAGATAGCCACAACCGCTGGTCTCAACCGACAGCACCGACCACAGCTCCGCTTGGCCAAGACCGGTGGGATGCAGCACTGAGGTAATGCTGTCCACGCTGAGCGGCGTGCCGGGCCCCATAAGCTCGACCATGGTGCGACTCCGTTGACCTGCGGCGCGCGCGCAAGCAAGCGCGCAAATCTTTCAATCGCCTCTACGGCGGGGCAAGATTTTATCTCAGCTGCGGTCACCGCCAGAAACTTTACGCGTGCGCTCGACTATGGGATCCGTGTTTCGGTCACTTTGAAGATCACCTGCGTAGGCGCGCCCCTGAGTTCGAACGCCGGAGGGCGTGCTGCCGGTGCGCCGGCGTGTGCGGGAGAATCAAGCAGCTCGAGCCAGTGAAGACCGGCCCCCGGTATCGCCGCGTTGATGTTCGGTCCGCGTATCAAACAGGCGCGATCAACGTAAATCAGAATGAGTGTGCGTCCGGATGCCGGATCGCGCAGACCGCTTTGCCCGGAGGTGGACGGGTCGGACTTCATCGTCGCTGTACCCAGGCGCGCAATTCGAGTCTCGACCGGATCGTACCGTACCAAGAACGGCTTCGAGGCTTTGGCGCCGGCCGCCAGTCCTGATTCAAGCGTGCGTTGTGAGATTTGGAACCTCTCGCCGTCGTGTGCATACACCTCAACAAATGACTTGCCGACGGGCGGGCCAAAAACGCCCCGCGTCACCGGTATCAACCAGATGTGTGTGAGAGGGTTCGCTTCGTGGGCGGCATGGGCGGGCGATCCAGCCCGATCAATGCTCACCTGAAAACTAAGCGCTGGCCGGGAATCCCCTTCCCTTAGACCGGCAGTGCAGGAGCTGATAACGCTGCACAACAAAAGAGTGCAGAGACTGAGAGAATCGCGTCTCAACTGGCTTCGCCCTCCTGGCTTGCCGACTTGCAGCGGGGGTTGCAGCCCCTAAGAACGCAGCGACACCGCTTAAGCCGAGCGGCGCAGCGCAACGTTGCCGCTGGCAAGGCCGCCGCGCAGCACGTACGCATCAAAGCCGCGCTCGACCATGATGTAGGCAGCCGCCGAGCTTCTGCGGCCGGTATCGCAATAAACGACGTACGGTACCTTCGGATCGAGTGCCGAGAGCTTCAGGCGAATGAAATACAGCGGAATATTGAGCGATTCCTCGATGCACAGGTTCTGGTGCTCGCTCGGCAGGCGCACGTCGAGCCATTTGCCGCCGCGTGCCACGATCTCGCGC
>DATCBZ010000112.1:0-2944 GCA_036511555.1 Steroidobacteraceae bacterium | reverse complement strand
GCAACTTTTCTCCCCAGGGTCGCCGCACCACGTGCAGCAAGCAATCCGGCAGGCCCGCCCCCCAGTACCACTAAATCATAAGTTCCTCGTGGCGGCGGATTGCGCCACAGCGGTGGGTGCGCGTTGGCAAAGAGTTCGACGCTGTCCGGATCGCCCGGCTCAAAGCCAACTGGCGCTTCAGCGTGACCCATACGCCACTGCTCCATCGCTGACTCTCATGTCATCCGAGCCAAGCGCCGCGGAATCCCGCACGTCGCAGACCCTCGCCGATATGCGGGCAGCGGCGCATGAGCTTCCAAAGCAGCTGCGATCGATGGTTCTCTATCATCAAAACTATAACGCCCTGATCGAGTCCAAAGTATCCCTCGGACACCCACCCTTGCGGACCCTCGCCGCGCAACGTTGGATTAAAACCGCTCGGCAGCCGCGATGCCTGCGTCATTTGCGGGTAGCGCGCGCACAACATCCGAAGAGCCGCCAACGCCGCTGGCGGATCAAACGGCATCGAGGCAAGCATTGCAGCCGGGGCGAGCGTGCCATCGTCCGGCCCATACGGAATGCCGCGTGCGGCGTAGCCAAAGAAGCGCCGCTCGAAACCGTCAATTGTGAGCGTCTTTAACCCGGGACCATCATTTGCGGACAGGCCCCAACAATCAGCACCGTAGCCTATGCAATCATGCGGGTTGCGGCGCGCGAATTCGCGTTGCACAGCGACAGCGCGCCCGCTGTTCTCAAAATAGTCGCTGCGCTTCTCGCGCATGAATTTATCCCGGATGCCCGCAAAGTCGATCCAAGCGTGCGAGAAAAGATGGATGAATAGCGGGCCCGCATACAGAAACTCATAGTCGTAGATGTTTTCCCACTGATAGGTTGCCGTCCACGCGGCATAACAGTTGTGAGCCGGCGCAAATGTCGGCGAGGCGAGCGCCAAAACATAGAGGATCGCCGCTTCGCTGTAGCCTTCCCAGCCGTAGTGGAAAAATCCGCTCTCCGGCTTCCATCCTTGACGCAAAGTGGCAGCGCCGCCCTGTGCCCATTGCCAATCGACCCGTCGGTACAGTGCATCGGCAAGGCGTCGAATCTGCGCTTCCTCCTCGGCGTCGGAATCGAAATACACACCGGCAGTCAACGCTCCCGCCAGCAGGAAGCCACTATCAATCATCGAAAGCTCTGACTGCCAGACGCGCCGGCCGCTGCCCATATCGAGAAAGTGGTAATAAAAGCCCTTATAGCCGGTTGCATCCGGACTCCCACTTTGCGTGCTGTTCCAAAAGAAGCGCAGCGTCACGAGCACCCGTGCGGCGGCGTCATGGCGCGACAGCCAGCCACGCTCGACACCCACTACATAACTGGAGAGGGCGAAGCCAACGACCGCAATGCTAGCCGGCGCGCCGGCGCGCGTGGTATCGGCTACCAGACCGTTCGTGGGATTCCATGCCTCGACGAAATACTCGAAGGCGGCGCGCTGGAACCGCTCGAGGAGTGCCTCATCGGAGTCACGCTCGTCGTTCAATCACGCCGCCGCCGTAAACGTGAGAGTCACCGCGGCCACTCCAAGAGGTGGCATCTCAACATCCAGCTCGATCACATCGCCGCTGTGGTGCAGCACCTGCACTTCACGGTGCAACTCGGAGGCCGCGTGCAGCTGCGCGAGCGTCTTTGCGTCCGGATACTCAGGCTCGCCAAGCTCTTGCCAGCGACGTTTCGCATTCGCATGCTGCTGATCGATGCGCTCAATGGTCGCCTTGCTCGGAGCTCGAACGTGGCGCAGCACGACACGCACGACCTGGGAGGCGATCGGGTGGCGTGGCAAGGCGAAGTTGGTGAGTAAAATAGTCACTTCATCGCCTCGGCGCACGACCCAGACGTCGACGGTGGCGTGGGCTCCCTCGACCGGTAACAGCTCTGTGCCCAAATGATGCAGAAGTTGAAAGGCGCGGTAGCTCGGTTTCGCAATCCCGTGGATATTGAGCAGGCCGAAGCCGCCGTGAAACGGCACTGACGGAAAATAGTTCTCCTCAAAGATGTCGGAGAAGGTCCAGTAGCTGTAACCCTGAACGAGACCGTTCGCCTCCATGATCGTTTTGGTCACGAATGCGGCGGCGTACGCCTCATCGTGCAACGGATCGCGCGGGTTGGAAGAAGTGCACCACTCGGTGTAGTACACGGGCATGCTGCCGGCCTGGTCGCGCACCTTGCGAGTTTGATCGCGTAAGGCGCTGCGACGACTCGCCGCCAGCTGCGTCACCGTATCCGCCCGTTCCATGCCTACCACATCGTTTGGATAATGGTGCGTGGTCACGAAATCGACCGGTACGTGCTCGGTGCGACAGAATTCGAGAAAGTCGCAGATCCACGCGTTCACTGCGGTCGCCGGGCCACCCACGCGTATCCCCGTGTCGACATCCTTGATGGCGCGCGCCGTATAGCGGTAGAGCTTGAAATAGTCGCTCTGCTTGCCGTCACCGAACCAGTCAAGATTAGGTTCATTCCACACTTCAAAGAACCACTGACGCACCTCGGCAAGCCCATAGCGCTCGATCCAGTGCTCAACCAACGTGCGTATCAGCATCGCCCACTGATCGTAGTCTCTGGGCTGCGTCACGTTGCTGCGGTAGTGGAAGACCGTCTTGGTCCCAGAGGCGAGCGCGCCAGGCATGAAGCTCAATTCAACGAAAGGCTTCATACCGATGGACAGCAGAAAATCGACTATCTGATCGATATTAAAGAAAGAATAGATCAGGCTGTCGTAGTACTGCACCACTGTGCTGACGTCGTCGGACAGCAATCCATGGAAGCGCACGTGGCGAAATCCAAGTTCCTCGTGACTGCGCCGCAACTGCTGGCGCCAGTCCGCGCGTAAAGCCATGAGAGCGTGATCGCTGCCGACCGTGTGTTCCCAGAAGTGCGGCAGCGGCTCGGATGCCGCCTTGAAATCGCATTG
>DATCBZ010000111.1:0-3620 GCA_036511555.1 Steroidobacteraceae bacterium | reverse complement strand
GGCTACGTCGAATACGCCTATGCGAAGCAGAACAACATGGCTTACGCTCTCCTGATCAACAAGGCAGCAAAAGCCGTTGCGCCGAGCGCGGAATCCTTCCAAGCCGCAGCGTCGAATGCCGATTGGGCGCACGCGGATGGCTATTACCTCATTCTTACTGACCAAGCAGGCGCGCGCAGCTGGCCGATCACCGGCGCGAGCTTCATCCTCCTCTACGCCGAGCCGCCGGATGCTGCGGCCACGGGCGAGGCGCTCAAGTTCTTTGCGTGGGCATATAAGAGTGGTGGCACGATGGCGGCCGCACTCGACTACGTGCCCCTGCCAGCGGCCCTGACATCGCAGGTCGAGGCCACGTGGAAGGCGCAAATCAAGTCGAGCGGTGCGTCGGTGTGGAAGGGCTAGTCGCCCCGACGGCTCTCTCCTTCACGGCCGCTCGGCTTCCAGCCGGGCGGCCGTTTTCGTCCCTGAGATGGAATCCTTAGTGTGGCCGTTGTTGATGCGCAGCGTGCGGCAAGGCAGCGTAGCGGTGAGCGCTACTTTCGCACGGCGACGCTTGCTGCGGCGATGCTGGTCCTGGCGCTGCTGGGCGGCGTGGTCGTATCGCTCCTGCACGGCGCATGGCCGGCACTGGCGCATTTCAAGTTCGGCTTTCTGACGCGCGAGATCTGGAATCCAGTCACCGATGAGTTCGGGGCGCTGGCGCCGATCTACGGAACCCTCATGACCTCGTTGATCGCGATGCTGCTCGCGGTTCCGCTCGGTTTCGGGATTGCAGTGTTTCTGACCGAGCTGTGTCCGGGCTGGCTCAAGCGGCCGGTCGGGGTCGCAATCGAACTCCTCGCCGCCGTGCCGAGCATTATCTTCGGCATCTGGGGGCTCTTCGTGCTCGCGCCCATTTTACAGCGCCACGTGCAGCCCTGGCTTATCGAGCATGTGGGGTCGCTGCCGGGCATCGGCAGACTTTTTCAGGGACCGCCGTTCGGCATCGGCGTGCTAAGCGCAGGCCTCGTGCTCGCGATCATGGTGTTGCCGTTCGTTGCCGCGGTGACGCGTGACGTCTTTGAAACGGTGCCGGATGTGCTCAAGGAATCCGGCTACGGTTTGGGCGCGACGACCTGGGAAGTCATCTGGCAGGTCATCGTGCCGTATTCGC
The DNA here is from genome assembly GCA_036511555.1 of Steroidobacteraceae bacterium. Taxonomy (GTDB): domain Bacteria; phylum Pseudomonadota; class Gammaproteobacteria; order Steroidobacterales; family Steroidobacteraceae; genus PALSA-1196. The sequence continues at coordinate 2,467 of DATCBZ010000111.1, read as the reverse complement.
GCGTCGGCATGGTGGGCGGCATCATGTTAGGGCTCGGGCGCGCGCTCGGTGAGACGATGGCTGTCACGTTCGTGATCGGCAATGCGCACCGCGTCAGCGCATCGCTATTGGCGCCCGGCACGACGATCTCGGCCACCATCGCGAATGAGTTCACCGAGGCAGTCGGCGACCTGTATACATCGTCGCTGGTGGCACTCGGGGTGCTGTTGTTCCTGATCACGTTTACCGTGATCGCCGCGGCGCGTTTCATGCTGCTGCGGCTTGATCGCCGGGCGCTGTCGTCAGCATGACGCGGCGCCATCTACGCAAGGTCGGCAACGCGGTGGCGCTGTCGCTGTCGATCGTGGCGACGCTCGTCGGGCTTGCCTGTCTCGGTGCCATTTTGTGGACGCTGATAGCGCGCGGCGTCGCCGGCTTGTCGGTGCAATTGTTCACGCAGATGACGCCGCCGCCGGGCTCACAGGGCGGCCTCTTGAACGCAATCTATGGCAGCGTGGTCATGACCGTCGTCGGCATATTCATCGGCGCACCGGTCGGCATCCTTGCCGGCACCTATCTTGCCGAGTACGGACGTTGGTCGCGTCTGAGCGCCGTGATCCGTTTTGTAAATGACGTGCTGCTGTCGGCTCCCTCTATCATCGTCGGGCTGTTCGTGTACGAGGTTCTGGTCGTGCGCATGGGCCATTTCTCCGCGCTCGCCGGCGCCGTGGCGCTTGCCATCATTGCAGTGCCGGTGACCGTGCGCACGACGGAGGACATGCTGCGGCTGGTACCGCAGAGCATGAAGGATGCCTCGACCGCGCTGGGCGCCTATCCGTGGCGCACGATCACGAGCATTGTCTATCCTGCGGCGCGCAGCGGCATCGTCACGGGATTGCTGCTCGCGATTGCACGGGTGAGCGGGGAGACCGCGCCGCTTCTGTTTACGGCTCTCAACAATCAGTTCTGGAGCAAGAACATGAATGCGCCCATGGCAAACCTGCCGGTCGTGATCTTTCAGTTTGCGCTCAGCCCCTACAAGGACTGGCAGCAGCTCGCCTGGTCCGGGGCGCTCCTCATCACGCTTGCGATTCTCACGCTGAGCATCATCGCGCGGCTCATTGTGTCCGCGCTGCCGGGTGGCAAGGCCGGCCGATGAGTGCATCTGAACTCGCGGTGACCGAGAAAGCGCACGATGCAACCCAATTCCTGCCGCCAAAGATTGAAGCCCAGCAGTTAAACTTCTACTACGGGCAGACGCGGGCTCTTATCGATATCAATCTGAACTTTGCCGACCGCAGTATCACCGCTCTCATCGGGCCGTCAGGCTGCGGCAAGTCGACGCTGCTGCGCGTTTTGAATCGAATGTACGCGTTGTACCCCGGCCAGCGCGCAACCGGGGAGGTGCGCCTTGACGGTCAGAGCATCTTCGCGCCGACGGTCGATGTTGCGAGCCTGCGCTTTCGTGTCGGCATGGTGTTCCAGAAGCCGACGCCTTTTCCGATGACGATTTTCGACAACGTCGCTTTCGGCCTGCGCCTTGCGCAGCGTATATCAAGGAAGCACGCGGCCGAGCGCGTCGAGTCCGCGTTGCGCGATGCGGCGATGTGGGACGAGGTGAAGGATAAACTCGGGGAGGATGCGCGCAGCCTCTCCGGCGGTCAGCAGCAGCGCCTGTGTATTGCGCGCACCATTGCCGTGCAGCCCGAAGTGATGCTGTTCGATGAGCCGACGGCGGCGCTTGATCCAATCTCGACGCTGCGCATCGAGGAGCTGCTGCAGAGTCTGCGCGAGAAATATTGCATCATCATCGTCACGCATAATCTGCAACAGGCGGCGCGTGTCTCGAACGTGACTGGCTTTATGTACTTGGGCGAGCTCGTTGAGATCGGGCCGACGGGGCAGATATTCACCTCACCGAGAAATCGCCGCACAGATGATTACGTCACCGGACGCTTCGGCTGAACATGGCTGATTTCACAGACGAGTCGCCGAGCCCGGCAGCCCAGCCCGGCAGTGAACCAGGCAAGCGCGGGCCAGAGGCGGGTCTGAACCTTAAGCCTAAGTCGCGCATCACGGGGCATGCAGCGCCCGAGGTGCGGCGCGCGGTGCCGGCTGAAGTGCCGGTCAGGATTGAGGATGCGGTGTTCTCGTGCCGCGATGTCAGTGTCTTCTATGGGGCCAATCAGGCGCTCAAGAACGTCAGCATCGATTTTGCCCGCAAGCAGGTGCTCGCGATGATCGGGCCGTCCGGCTGCGGTAAGTCCACATTCTTGCGCTGCCTGAATCGCATGAATGACACTATTTTGGGTGCGCGCGTGACGGGCACGATCCTACTCGAAGGCGAGGACATCCAGGATAAGCGTCAGGATGTGGCACAGCTGCGCGCGCGCGTCGGTATGGTCTTTCAGAAGCCCAATCCGTTTCCAAAGTCGATTTTTGAGAATGTCGCGTACGGCCCGCGCATCCATGGCCTCGCGCGCGGCAG
>DATCBZ010000110.1:0-6070 GCA_036511555.1 Steroidobacteraceae bacterium | reverse complement strand
CACGGGTTACCGAATTCCTTAGCGCAACGCTCGACGCAGATCGAGGTATCGGCGACCTTCAGATGAATCGGCTGGTTCTCATCGTGCGAGTTACCCGCAAAGAATACCGACGACACGCGATCGCGCGGCGGTAGCGTGCGTGTCATCCAGTGCCGGTCGGGCGACGTATATTCATCCAGCCGCCGGAGCTGTGAGGCATCGTCGTGGTTCTTGAGCGTCCACGGCAAGCGCCCGGCGGTCAGGGTTTCGATGGCGCCGTTCACGAAGCCCCACCAGAAGCCGTGCTTGAAGCCGGGCTTGATGTTGCGCACGCGGTAGAGCTCCCGACCACCGGGGGATGCGCGCCAGCGCGTATCGAAACCCTGCGTCGTGCCGGTTTGCGCCAGGTGCTCGGCGGCACAGACGCCGGAGCGAATCGCTTGATGAATGCCCTTGATTTTGGGCACGTTCAAGGTGCCGCCGGCATCGCCGAGGAGCAGGGCACCCGGCATCTCGATCTTCGGTAGCGACTGCCAGCCGCCCGCGGCAATCGTACGAGCGCCGGCCGAGAGAATCTCGCCGCCCTCGAGCAGAGTTTTGACCATCGGGTGATGCTTGAACTGCTGGAAGGCTTCAAAGGGCATGAAACGCGGATCTTTGTAATCCAGCCCGACCACAAAGCCCACGTACACGCGGTCCTGATCCAGGTGGTATAGAAAGCTGCCGCCATAGGTTTTTGGATCCAGCGGCCAGCCCGCGCTGTGTTGAATCAGGCCCGGCTTGACGCGACCTGCAGGTAACTGCCAGAGCTCTTTGAATCCTAACCCGAAGGTCGGCGGCGACTTGCCCGCATCCAATCTGAAGCGCCGGATCAATTGCTTGGCTAGCGAGCCGCGACAGCCTTCGGCGATAAGGGTGGTAGACGCCAAAATCTCCACGCCGGGCATGAAGTTCGGCCCTTCGGTGCTGTCCTTATTCAGGCCCATGTCACCGATCTGCACGCCGCTGACCGCGCCTGCGGCATCGAATAGTGGCTGCGCGGCGGCAAAGCCCGCAAACACTTCCACGCCGAGGGCTTCGGCCTGCTGCCCGAGCCAGGCGGTCAGCTGCGACAGGGACACGATCAGGTTGCCGTGATTGCGCATCGGCGGGGGCAGGGGCAGCTTCCACGACTTTGCCGCTGTCAGATAGCGAAATTCATCGTGCTGCGCCGGCACGGTCATACCCGGGTAGTCGCGGCGCCAGTTCGGGAGCAAGCTGTCTAGTGGTCCCGGTTCCAGCACCGCCCCCGAGAGGGAGTGCGCACCCAGGGTCGAAGCCTTTTCGAGTACGCAAACGCTTTTTGCCGGCTGCAGCTGCTTCAAGCGCAGTGCACAGGCCAGTCCCGCAGGCCCTGCACCCACTACACAATAGTCATACCGCATCTGCTCACGAGCGGTCATGGCGTACCGTATTGGCTTCCGAGAACGGCCCGTTTGGCTCGCGGCGCACAGTGCGCCGCGCGGCAAGCGCACCGCGCCGCTCTGTGGCGTACCCAAGATTGAGAAACACTGTCGCCCAATCGATCGACGTCTGAACGTGACTCTCGCTGCGCATAAAGCACCGATCGCGCTTTGGCGAACGGCGCCTGGCGGCTTCCTGTCCCCGCTGGTGGCACGGTATTGCCCCCGTTCATGGCCGCAGGCTCATAGGTTCTGCTCGCGCCAGTTGCCGCATCATTGACGCGGGTCATGAGTGAGCGGCCTGTTTGGCCAGCTGCAGCCACGTTTCGACCACCGTGTCGGGATTCAGAGAAACCGAGTCGATGCCCTGCGCTACGAGCCATTGCGCAAAATCCGGGTGATCGGAGGGGCCCTGCCCGCAGATGCCAATGTACTTGCCGGCCTTGCGGCAGGCGGTGATGGCCATCGATATGAGTGCCTTGACAGCAGGATCCCGTTCATCAAACAGGTGGGCGACGATTCCGGAATCCCGATCCAGCCCCAAGGTCAACTGCGTCATATCATTCGAACCGATCGACATGCCATCAAAATATTCCAGGTAGCGATCGGCGAGCAGCGCATTGGTGGGCAGCTCACACATCATGATCAGCTTGACGCCGCCCGGTCCGCGTCGCAGCCCATTGGCGGCCAGCAGTTCGGATACCTGCCGTGCTTCCTCCAGTGTGCGAACGAACGGCACCATGATCTGCACATTCTCCAGGCCCATCTCTTCGCGCACGCACCTCAAGGCACGGCACTCGAGTTCAAAGCAGGGGCGGAAAGCCGGATCAATGAAGCGTGCGGCACCACGAAAGCCGATCATCGGGTTCTCTTCGTGCGGCTCGTACTTTTGGCCGCCGATCAGATGGGCGTACTCGTTGGACTTGAAATCCGAGAGCCGCACGATCACCGGCGCCGGTGCGAACGCGCAGGCGATCGTCGCTACGCCCTCGGCCATGCGGGAAACAAAAAACTCGATTGGATCTTCGATTGGGCCGATGTGCTGCCGGATTGTGGCCTGGAGCTTGGCATCCAATGAGTCGAATTCCAGCAGGGCGCGTGGATGCACGCCGATCATCCGGTTGATGATAAATTCCAGGCGTGCCAACCCGACACCATGGTTTGGGATCGAGGCAAAATCAAACGCCCGTTCGGGGTTGCCCACGTTCATCATGATTTTGACGGGCGGCGTCGGCATCGTTTCCAGCTGCATGGCCTGGCGCTCGAATTCCAGGCGGCCCTTATAGACACTGCCCGTGTCGCCTTCGGCACACGATACGGTGACGACTTCCGCGTCCGCGATCTTCTGGGTCGCATCCGTACAGCCGACGACCGCCGGAATGCCCAGTTCCCGCGCAATGATCGCCGCGTGACAGGTGCGGCCGCCGCGGTTCGTGACGATGGCTGCGGCGCGCTTCATGACCGGTTCCCAGTTGGGATCGGTCATATCCGCCACGAGCACGTCCCCGGCCTGCACGCGTGCCATGTCCTTGATCGAGGTCACGACGCGTGCGATGCCGCTGCCAATGCGCGCACCCACTGCGCGCCCTGTTGTAATCACTTGTGAACGGCTCTTCAGGCTGTAGCGCTGAATCTCCTGCCCGGTCCGGCTCCGTACGGTCTCTGGACGGGCCTGGAGAATGTAAATGTCGCCGGTATTGCCATCCCGACCCCACTCGATATCCATGGGTCGACCGTAATGCTCTTCGATGATGAGCGCCTGACGCGCCAGGGTCGTGACATCGGCATCGCTGATGCAGAAGCGCTCGCGCTCCCCCAGCGCGACACTCTCGGTGCGGGTGCGGTGGTTGGCCGATCCTGCATCCGCGTAGACCATCTTTATGGCCTTGCTACCCAGTTGACGGCGCACAATCGCCCGGCGGCCGGCTCGTAGGGCCGGCTTGTACACGTAGAATTCATCGGGATTGACAGCGCCCTGGACGACGGTCTCGCCGAGTCCATAAGAGGCTGTCACAAAAACGACGTCGCGAAATCCCGATTCGGTATCCAGCGTAAACATAACGCCGCTCGCGCCGATATCACTGCGAACCATGAGCTGAATGCCGGCGGACAGGGCCACGCGGGAATGCTCAAAACCCTGGTGAGCGCGATAGGCAATCGCGCGGTCATTAAACAGCGACGCGAACACCAGGTGAGTGGTGCGCAGCAGATCCGCCTTGCTGCGAACGTTCAGAAACGTCTCCTGCTGACCGGCAAAGGAGGCATTCGGTAGATCTTCAGCGGTCGCCGAGGAGCGTACCGCCACGGCGATGGCCGGTCCGCCCATGCCCTCCCAGGTCGCAACGAGTTCCCGCTCCAGCGCGGGCGGGAAGGGCGTTTCGAACACCCAAGTGCGGATCGATGCCCCGGTGCGCGCGAGCGCTGCGACGTCGTCGACATCGAGCCGGGCCAGTTCCGACTCGATGCGCTGCGCGAGACCGGCGTGCGCCAGAAATTCCCGAAAGGCCGAGGCGGTCGTGGCAAAACCGGGCGGCACTTTGATGCCGAGCCTGCTTAGGTGACCGATCATTTCGCCCAGGGAGGCATTTTTGCCGCCCACTTGTTCAATGTCGTCTATGCCGAGCTCAGTAAACGGGATCACATAGAGACTCAATTGTTCTCTCCCAGGAGGACCGGTACGTGCTGAAAGAAGTGGATCGCTGGGGATTTGCAATAGGGGGCGTTGCTATCGGAGGTCGATTCGCAGGTTATCGATCAGTCGCGTCGAGCCGCTACGGGCCGCGGCGAGCACCACGAGATGGTAACGTCCACGCCCGGAATGGAAAGATCATCGGCACTGCGGATCAAGAAATAGTCCGGACGCATTTGCGCCTCCTGCAGCGCCTTCCACCCATCGTCTTCGATCGCCGCATAGTGATTGTCACCGGCATCGAGGCGGGCGACGGCGCTCACTAAGGCGCCGTGCAGCAGGGGCGCGCGGGCGCGCTCCTCAACCGAGAGATAGCGGTTACGCGAGCTGAGCGCGAGCCCGTCAGCGGCGCGCACTGTCGGTGCGCCGACGATGTCGATGTCCATGTTTAGATCCAGTGTCATGCGCCGTATGACCACGAGCTGCTGGAAGTCTTTTTCACCGAAGACAGCCACATCCGGTGCGACGACTCCGAAGAGCTTGGCGACGACAGTGGCCATGCCATCGAAGTGACCAGGCCGGAATTGGCCACAAAGGATGTCATGCAGTCCGCGGATTGACACCCGTGTCGCTTGTCCACCACCTGCCGGGTAGAGTTCCTCTACGCCGGGTGCAAACAGCAGATCACAGTGCGCCTCGCAGAGCAGCCGCTCATCCTCTTCGGGCGTACGGGGATAGCGCGTGTAGTCCTCACCTGGACTGAACTGCAAGGGATTAACGAAAATGCTGGCCACGACGCGGTCGGCTCGTTCCCGCGCCGCGAACAACAAGCTCAGATGTCCTGCGTGGAGATTACCCATGGTCGGAACCAGTGCGATACGCATACCCGCGGTGCGCCAAGCCCGGATCTGGGCACGGACCGCTTCGCACGTCTGCAGGGTCTGCACTTTTGGAACGCCCTGAGGAATGAGGTAAACCACGGGCGTAGCAGGGGGTTCCGCACTGCGAGCGGTACCCGATCCTTGGCAGAAGATTTTGTGGCTCTGCCGCACGCGCATCCCGCAGTTGACAACTTTGCAAAGCCTAACACCACTGAAGACTAAGGCGGATTGCAAATAGGCGCACAAATGCTAAGGTAGCGGCCTGAATTAGTGAATTTGCAAAGTGATGAAGGGCAAACTCTTCGTAGGTCCGCGGATCCGTCTGCTGCGCGAGCGAGACCGGCAGACCTTGCAGGCCTGTGCCGATCAGTTGGGCGTTTCGGCAAGCTATCTCTCGCAGATCGAAACCAACCAGAGACCGGTCACCGCGCGCGTACTCATTGCACTGTCCACGGTATTTGGCGTCAGTCCCAGCGAATTCGACACGGATGACGAAAGCCGACTGATCGCCGATCTGCGCGAGGCCAGCGCCGATCTCGCCCTGGGCGCCCCGTTGCCCGGCCTCGCAGAGCTTAAGCTCGCAGCGGCCACGACTCCGAGCCTAGCGCATCAGTTTCTCGCGCTTCATCGGGCTTATCGTCGACTCGATGAGCGTCTGAAGACGCTGGACGAAACCCTGGGGATGGACGGCCAAAACACCCCGGAAGCGTTGCTGCCTTATGAGGAAGTGCGGGACTTCTTCCACTACCGGGACAATTACATCGCGGAGCTGGACACGGCAGCCGAAGCTCTGGCTGAAGAGATCGGCATCGGCGCCGACGATAACACCGGCATGCTGCTCGAACTTTTCTTGCAGAAGAAGCTCGGTATTCAGGTCGCTCGCGATGGATCTGAAAGCCCGGCGCGGGTGTTACGCAGATATGATCCGCAACGCAAGCTCGTGACGATGGCGGCGGATCTGGCTGGGCCGACGCGCGTCTTTCAATTGGCGGTGCAGATTGCAGAACTTGTCTTCGAGCCTCTCTTTGCGGAGGTCTTAACCCACGCCGACTTCAAAACCACGACGGCGCGCGATGTCGCACATGTTGCCTTGGCCAACTACGCCGCCGGCGCACTAGTAATGCCCTACCGGCATTTCG
>DATCBZ010000109.1:0-2875 GCA_036511555.1 Steroidobacteraceae bacterium | reverse complement strand
CACGTTCGATGCTCTGGGCAGCACCATCGTAAGCGGACCTGGCCAGAAGCGTTCTGCAAGTCGCGCCGCCGGCTCCGGGACCTCGCGTACCCAGTGATGCAAGAAGCGCGGACTATCCAAATGCACGATGACCGGATGCGTCGTGGGCCTGCCTTTGGCCTCGAAAATTTTGCGCACTGCCGCGGGGTTGCGCGCATTCGCACCCAGGCCGTAGACCGTCTCGGTCGGAAATGCCACAAGGTCGCCATCGCGCAGCGCCTGCACGGCAGTCTCGATTTCGACCTGTGTCGCTCTGACAACTCTGACCATCGCGCGGATTCTACCAAGCCGGAGTGCGACTGCCTGCGAGCAGCCCGGCGGGCCGGAGCAATCCTTGAGTCGCGGAGCATTATTTGCGTTTGTATGCGCCGCGCAACGCCTGCGAGTTGACAATACCTTGCCCACTGCGCACGGCGCCCGCGCTATTCGAGCGCATGGCGCTCCCAGCCGTTCGGGGTGCGCGTGAGCTCGTAGGCGGGCCAGTAGTGTTTGTCGAGCTTAAGCGTGATGACTTCAGGAGCGTTGTTCCAGGTGATGGTGCGCAAGCGCACAGATGAGCGATCCGGCCGCCCCGTTACGACGCCGAGGAATGCATCCAAATCGGGTGTCGGAATGCCATCGACTTCGACAATGCGACGCCCGGGAAACAAGCCGTAGCGCGTCGCAGGCGAACCGTAGGCGAAGTAGCCTACGTAGACACCGACGGGTGGAATGCCGCGCTGCGCACTCATGGCCCGATGCGGCGCTTGCAAGGTGGCTCCGCCCCACATGACCAGCCGGTCAATATCCGCTCCGGGCAGTTCGACCGTATCCACATCGATGGTCTGCTCGGCGCGGCCGCGCCAGACCGTCACGGCCACGCGCTTCTTGTCGCCCACGGCACGCTCTACCTCACGAAAGCGGGTGACCGTCTCGCCGTCGATGGCGAGCACCAGATCGCCCTGCTGCAGGACCTTTGCCGCGGGCGAACCGCCCACGATGCGCTCAACGCCCAACACCTGGCGCCGCGAGACGCCATGCTGGGCGAGCTTGTTTGCCCACTCATCCGATAGGCCAAATTCGCGTGCGCTTGCGATCGCCTGCACCGAGAATTCAACTTCGAGCGAATGCAGTGGTCGATCGTGCCGGGCGCGCTCCAACATCTCGCTTACGACGTCGATGGAGACGCCTTTGTTGTCCTGGGTAAGCTCGCGGCCATTTTCGTAGGCGAAGCTCGACCATAGTCCAAGGACATGCTCGTCCTTGCCGAGCAACACACCGTCGTAATCGAGCGGCGGATTGACGAGCTGCACGACCTCAAGATTGCTGTCGCGAAAGCGCATGGTGCGCGACAACGGCAATTCGAGCGGCTCGATATCGGCGATCTGCGTGCTACGCGATCGCATCTCACTGTCTGCGGCGAAGCCGACGATGCGCAGTGTGTCGCCGGCCGCGAGCTCGTCGCGCGTCGCAAGCTTCGCAGCCTTCACGGGAGTCGCACCGATCAATTTCGGGTCATAAGCGACGAGTGCAAGATTGTGCAGCGGATGGATATACACCACGCGGCCAGGAACCTGCAGCGTGCCGGCAAATGTGATGCTGACATCGCCCACCGCAACCGGCACGGTGTTGCGATCCACGACGACGAGCCCGAGGTTAGTGTCGAGTATCAGCCCGGTGCCGTGATAGTTGCGCTCGGTAATGCCGGATATCGAGTACGGCATGTCAAAATTGACCTGCACGAGAGAAGGCGCAATCTTTGCAAGCAGTGCGTCATCGAAGCGGGGAAACACAGTGCTGCCAGCTTTGGGAGGCTGCGAGACGGCACCGCCCGCCAGGTCTTTGCAGGGCCAGAGCCCTAGCGTGTCGTCGCGCGTGCAGCGGTGCGCCGGGAACCACTTGCGGTCCATGCGAAACGAGCGCAGTTGACTGCCGTTCGGATCCTCGGCCGTGAAAAAGCGTGCGACCGCCCGATCGCCATCGCCCAGCGTTGCAATCGCCGCCTCGAAATCGTCGATGTTGTCGATCTTCTTTGAGTCGAGCGTCGTGATCACGGCGCCGCGCGGAATGCCGGCGGCAGCGAACACGTAGCCGGGATTGGCGACATACACGCCTCGCGCCGGCACGTTGAAATGCCGCGCCTGCTGATAGGAGAGCGTGTTGACGACCGCTTCGCCGAATTCGACGAAGGCACTTGGCGTAATACTGTTCAAATCGGCGATCTGCAGCTTCGCCGACAGCGCTTTGCCGCCGCGCTCGAACTCAAGATTGACCGTAGAGCCGACGCCCGCATCGAGCACCTCTTCCAGAGCCTCAAACTGCGTGACGAATCGACCGTTGACGCGCACGAGCACGTCCCCGACCTGCAGCACGCTGGCGCTCGGGGACCCGGGCAACACCTCGTTGATGACCAGCATGCCGGTGTAAAGCGGAAACGTCTTCCTCACCGCCGCCTCGGTCGCGGGCGATAAACCCAGCCGCTTCAGCTCGTCGTACGGCACATAGGTGAAGATGGTCGACAAAGTGCCACGCGTGACCGGCTTACCCGCTTGAATCAACTCGAGGGCGCGGCGCACGCGCCCGAGCGGCAGATAGAAGCTTGAGGCCGCCCCATTTGCGCCGCCGGCATTCAAACCGATGACGCGTCCGCGGATGTCGATGACCGGCGAGCCGGAGGAGCCGCCCGAGGTACCGGAGGCTGCTTGCAAATAAAACGTGTTGAAGTCGTTGTACTTTCCCATGCCGTAGTCGGGTGCGTCGCGATCGAGGCGCGCAAGGGTGCCGGCCAGAATCGACAGCTGCTCCCCGGCGTTATTGCCCACGACACGGATTTCGCGGCCGATCTGCGCACCTTCGG
>DATCBZ010000108.1:0-5025 GCA_036511555.1 Steroidobacteraceae bacterium | reverse complement strand
AGTTCGAATCTCAAACACGGCGCTCACGAGTGTGCAATCCGCTGCATCGCCGCAGCAATCTGCGCAACGCTCGGCACTGCGGCCTCGAGCAGTATCGGGCTATGCGGACTTGGGATATCCGGCATGGTCAGGCGTTCAATCGGCGCATCCAGATCGAAGAATGCCTCCTCCACCAGGGTCGCGGCAATCTCGGCGCCAAAGCCTGCCGTCAGGTTGTCCTCGTGCACGATGAGGCAGCGACGTGTCTTTTTGACCGAGTCGAGAGTGGCCTGCCGATCCCACGGCGAGAGCGTGCGCAGGTCAAGGATCTCCGCGTCGACACGTGAGGCCTGCGCCGCAAGCTCGCAGCGCTCGACCATCGCGCCCCAGGTGACGACGCTCAACTGCAAACCGCGCCGCACGGTGCGCGCCTGCCCGAACGGCACCACGAACGCATCCCCGGGATAAGGGCGGCGCGCCCAGGCGCCATCGAGCATGGCGCGATGCTCAAAGAAGATCGTCGGATCATTGCCACGCATGGCGCTGCGCAACAGCCCGACCGCATCTTCGGCATTTGCCGGCACTGCGACACGCCAGCCGACACCGTGCACCCAGGCGACTTCATTCGTCTGGCTGTGCCAGGGATCGCCGCATTTGAAGAATCCGCCGGGAATGCGCACCACGATGGGCGCTGCGAAACGGTTGTTGGTGCGCCAGCGCAACGTGCCGCAGTCGTTCAGCTGCTCTGCAGCCGGGTCTGCGTACTTGCGAAATTGGATCTCGGCGACTGGCACCAATCCCGCAAGCGCCATACCCACCGCACGGCCGATGATCCCCTCCTCGGAAAGACTCGTGTCAAAGACGCGCGCGCGGCCGTATCTCTCCTGCAAGCCCAGCGTTGCGCCGTGCACGCCGCCCTTGGGACCTACGTCTTCGCCAAACACCACGAGGCGGTGATTGCTTGCCAGCTCGACATCAAGCGTACGCCGGATCGCCGTCAGCATATTGATGCGCGCCGGCTCCGCCGTCGGGGTCATCGATGTGGCCGCGAATTCGTGCCCCTCCGGCGCCGCCCCGCCCTGGCGCTGCAGCGCCAGGGCGCCCGCGAATCTGCGCTCGCAGAACACATGGCGCTGCAGGGATTCAGGCGCGGGTAGAGCGCGCGCAAGCGCCGCCGCGACGGCCGCCGCGGCGTCCTCGCGCGCGCGCGTCTCAATAGTGGACCACGCGGATTCGCTCATGTGCGCCGGCACGACAAAGCGCTGCAGGTGCTCGAGCGGATCGCGTGCGCGCTCAAGCGCTAGCACTTCAGGGGATTTATAGGTCTGTGTGTCCTGACCGGAGTGTCCCGACAGGCGCGGCACCGTAAGCCGCAGCAGGACCGGACCCTGGTCGCTGCGTACCAGCTCAACGGCGCGGCTAGTGAGTGCGGCTGCAACGGCAGGCTCGGTGCCATCACCGTTCAGCACGGTGAGGTTTGCGAATGAGGCGAGATTCGCTGCAATGTTGCCGCCCGGCGTCTGCAAGTCGGAGGGCACCGAAATGCCGAAGCCATTGTCTTCAATATAAAAGAGCACCGGCAGATGCAACGTGGTTGCAATCGTGAGCGCCGACCAGAAGCCGTTGGTCGCCGTGGAGGCATCGCCGCCGTGCACGACGGCGATGCTGCGTGCGTAGGAGGTATCGCCCAGCACACCGAGCCGATAACGGATTGCCTGCGCCCAACCCACGCCCGGGGTGTATTGCGCGCCCACTCCGCCGCATCCTGGTAGCACCGTCGCCCCACCCGCGGTCGGCATATTGAACACCACGCCAATATCGCGCCCGCCGCTTGCCGAGTCGGCGCGCGCGAGCGGTCCCGCCGCGGCATCCTCTAGCGCAAGACCGAGCGCGAGCAGCAGTGGCCGCGAGCGGTAATAGGCGCCGACGCCATCGTGCGGATCCGTCAACTGTAAGCCGAGCAGCACCTGCCCCAGTTCATGGCCGCGTGCGGAGAATTGATAGAGGATTTTGCGCTCGGGCAGAAGCTGCGTCTCCTCGATCGTGTCGAGTGCACGCGAGGCGTGCATGAGCGCGGCGACGCGTGCCCAGTCCGTCTGCATCGCCGTGACCCTCATAAAGCGCTTTAGAGCCATCGTATGCTCAAGAGTCGGCAATTAGCTTGCGCTTATTGCTCAAAATAGATCGGCTCTGGCAATATTCTTGCCAATGGAGGTGAACATGACCAGGACACTCGACCGAATCGACCGGCGCATTCTTGATGAGCTGCAAATTGATGCACGCATTTCAAACCAAGATCTGGCGAAACGCGTGGGGTTATCAACCGCACCGTGTTGGCGCCGCCTGCGGCGGCTCGAAAAAGAAGGCTTCATTGCAAGTTATGCAACGCTGCTTGATCCTTCTGCGATCGGCTTGCCAATCCTCGCCTACGCGCAGGTAACGCTCGAAAATCATCACCCCGAGAGCGTGCGCCAGTTTGACGAACTCATTGCGCGCCGTCCCGAGGTACTCGAGTGCCATTCGATGAGTGGCACCAACGATTATCTGCTGCGAATCGTCGCCGCCAGCATCGAGGCGTACGAGCATTTCCTGAGCACACATGTGCTGCAGACGAAGGCGGTACGCTCGGTGAATACGAGCTTCGTGCTGCGAACCAAAAAATTGACGACGCGTCTGCCGCTTGATGCGGCGTACTCCGGAGCACTGCGGGCACGCGCCTCCAAGTGATGGCAGCGTGTCGCGCCTGCGGACGCTACGCGCGTACGGCGCCGGGGATGCGGATCAAGCAGCAGAGGAACCGCTTGGCGCGCCGGCGGCGGCGCGCCAGGGGTTGGATTCAGCCTTGGCGAATGGCCTCGACCTGGATCTGCAGTTTCACTTCCATCTTGAAGCCGTATTTGATGCCGTAGTCGATGCCGAACTGGCTTCTGTCGAGTGTCGCTGCAGCGTCGGCACCGCAGACCTCTTTCTTCAACATCGGATTCTGCATGCATTTGAAAGAATCGAGGGTGAGCTTCACGGGTTTGGTGACCCCGTGCATCGTAAGCTCGCCGTTGACCTCGGTGGGCGCGTCGGCTTTGAAGCCGGCAAGCGTGCCCTTGTAGGTAATCGTCGGATACTTGGCGACATCAAACATCTCGGCTGATTTTGCGTGCTCGTTCAGCTTCGCGTGGCCGAAATCAATCGACGCCGCATCGACGGTGATCTCCACCGTGCCCGTCTTGGCAGCCTTATCGAGAATGACGGTGCCGCTTGTCTTGGTCGCCTTGCCGCGCCAGACGGACATGCCGCCAAAGTGATCGGCCGCGAAACTCGGATAGGTATGGGCCGGATCAATCTGGTAGGTCGCCGGAGCGGCCATGGCAGCAGTGCCAACCAGCAACGAGCCAATGAGGCAGAGGGCAATCTTCATCGTGCATATTCCTTGGGTTGAAAGTCCTGGGCGCGCCAGGCGCGCGGCGAGCGGTAGCCTAGCGTTACCCGCAAAGCGCCTCAAGCGCGCAAGTGCCCGCCCGCCTGTAGCGCCTGGGCGACGGCGGCGTGCGTCACATGCCCCGCATGCACATTCAGACCCGCTGCCAGTCCCGGATCCTTCTGCAGCGCCTCGCGCCAGCCGCGGTCGGCGATAGCCCGCACATACGGCAGCGTCGCATTGGTGAGCGCGTACGTTGAGGTGCGCGGCACGGCGCCGGGCATGTTGGCGACGCAGTAGTGGATGACGCCGTCAACGACAAAGGTCGGATGGTCGTGCGTCGTCGGGCGGCTGGTCTCAAAACAACCGCCCTGGTCGATGGAAATGTCGACGAGCACCGCACCCGTCTTCATTTTCTTGATCATGGCACGCGTGACGAGCTTGGGCGCGGTAGCACCGACAACGAGCACGGCGCCGATCACCAAATCCGCCTGTTGCACGAGGTGCTCGATCGCCTGAGTCGTCGAATAGGCGGTGCGCAGGGCAGACCCGAAGATCGAAGACAGCTCACGCAGACGATCGACCGAACGGTCGACGACCGTTACGTCCGAGCGCATGCCGACGGCCATCTCCACGGCGTGCGTACCCGCAACGCCCCCGCCCAGAACCACGACTTTGGCGGGCGGTACACCCGGTACGCCGCCCAAGAGCACACCGAAGCCGCCATTCGCCTTCTGCAGGCACGCGGCGCCCACCTGGATCGACATGCGGCCAGCGACTTCACTCATGGGCGTCAAGAGCGGCAACGAACCGTTTGGCGCCGTGACCGTCTCGTAGGCAATGGCAGTCGCCTGGGAGCGGATGAGTCCTTCTGCCTGCGCCGCATCGGCGGCCAAATGCAGATAGGTAAACAACACCTGCCCGGGACGCAGCATCGAACACTCGATGGGCTGCGGTTCTTTGACCTTGACGATGAGTTCGGCGCGTTCGAACACCATCGCCGCAGAGGCGGCGATCGAGGCACCGACCGACTCGTAATGCGCATCCGTGACGCCGATGCCGCCGCCGGCACCGCTCTCTACGATGACTTCGTGTCCGGCATGGGTAAGCTCGCGCACGCCCTCGGGGACGAGTCCGACGCGATATTCCTGAACTTTGATTTCCCGCGGCACACCGATTCGCATTGCACGCTTCCCGTTTGGTATTTTTTACGCTGGCGCTGCCGAATAATCGCGCAGACGCAGCGCGAACTCACGCAGTGCGCGAATGCCGCTTGCCTCGGCGCGCACGCACCAGTCGCGCAGATTTTGCACAGCGCCGGCCTGACTCGTGGCCGCATCGTTCCAAGCACGCTGCAGGCTGTCGCGGTACTCAACCACGGCCCGCAACACTTCGTAGCGGGCCAGGAGATCGCGCAGCACGCGCTGCGCCTCTTCGGCAAGGATCGACGGATGGCGGATAAGAAGGCGCGATGCCGCGCGCGGCACGGCGCCGTCGGGCTCGCGCCGCGCAAGCTCACGGCAAACCGGCCGCACCACCCGCTGCGCATAGTCGCGCAGCACATGCATGCGATTGGTGAACAGCGCGCGCGCAGTGTCCGCATCGACGAAGCTGCTCTTGGCAATGAGATGCGG
>DATCBZ010000107.1:0-3419 GCA_036511555.1 Steroidobacteraceae bacterium | reverse complement strand
TGACCGCGCAGCAGATGGTTGCGACGGTGCAGTCGCTCAGTCGCGGCTGGCGCTACGAGGTCGTTTCGATGGGATATCCCGGTGTGGTCCTCCACGGCAAGCCGGTGGTGGAGCCCCATAACCTCGGTCAAGGCTGGGTGGGCTTCGCCTACCGGAGTGCTTTCGGCAAACCCGTACGCATCATCAACGATGCAGCGCTGCAGGCGATTGGTAGCTACAAAGGCGGTCGCATGTTGTTTTTGGGTCTGGGGACAGGCCTCGGATCGGCGCTCATTGTCGACGGGGTCATCGCGCCAACCGAGCTTGCGCACCTGCCGTACAAGCACGGTCGCACCTTTGAGGAGTACGTCGGCGAGCGCGGCCGCAAGCGCCTGCGTGCAAAGAAGTGGCGCATGGCCGTGGCCGACGTCGTCAAGCGCCTAAGTGCGGCCCTTGAGGCCGACGATGTCGTAATCGGCGGCGGCAACGCGTGCCGGCTGCACAAACTGCCGGCAAACGCGCGCCGCGTCACCAACAGCAACGCGTTTACCGGCGGCGTGCGTCTTTGGCAAATGCCTGGCCGCGACCTAGCGAAATAGCACCACGGTCTTGCCGAGCGTTACCCATACGCCCCAGGCAATCGGAATCCACACCACCGCCCACGCAAGCGGAATGAGCCACGAATTGCGTTCCGCAGTGGCAGTCATCGCGGACGCGGACGCCGATGTGACGCTGACCACGGACGGAGCCTCAGCTGCATAGCCCGGATCGCCCGCCTTCATGTAGCGATTCTCCGCGACGGCATGGATACACCAGTTACAGATGAAGCCGACGGCGAGCAGGGCCGCCAGAACGTACATCGTGACGCTATAGGCCTGCGCACGGGGCACGCCGTGATTGAGCTGATACTCACGAATGTAGTTGACGAGCACCGGGCCCAATATACCGGCCGTCGACCATGCGGTAAGCAGACGACCGTGGATGGCGCCTACCATTTTGGTACCAAATAAATCCGCAAGGTAAGCCGGCACCGTTGAGAATCCGCCGCCATACATGGAAAGAACGATGCAAAAAGAAGCTACAAATAGCGCGAGATTGCCGGTAGCGGCGGTCCATGGAACGGAGGAATACAAGGCGATGCCAAGCAGAAAGAAGACCATGTAGGTCGCTTTGCGGCCCAGTCGATCCGACAGCGAAGCCCAGAAAATGCGCCCGATGATATTGAACAGCGATAACAGGCCGGTAAAGCCGGCCGCGATCGCGGCGATCTTTCCCAATTGTTCGGGATTCAGGTCGGAGAAGGCGACTTGGACGCCGAGCAGCCTGCCGCCAAACACTTCCTGCAGCAGCGGCGAGGCCATGCCGAGGATGCCAATCCCGGCGGTGACGTTAAGGGTCAGAACACTCCACAGCAACCAAAACTGAGGAGTCCGCCAGGCTACCTCGAGGCTGACATGGCGCTCGGTCAGCAAGTTGCGTTTTACGGTTGCCGGTTGCCAACCGGCTGGCTTCCAGCCATCAGGCGGCAGCCGATAGCTGAACGCCCCGCCCAGCATGTACACGATATAAATCGCCGCGAGCACGAGGAATGTCTGCCAAACGCCGACTCCATCCGCGCTTGCAAAGTGCTTCATCAATCGATCCGCAAGTGGCGCACCGATCATGGCACCACCGCCGAAGCCCATGATCGCCATGCCGGTCGCCATGCCGCGCCGATCCGGAAACCACTTAATGAGCGTCGAGACCGGCGAGATATAGCCCAGGCCCAAACCAATGCCCCCAATCACCCCGCAACCGAGCCACATAATCCAGAGTTGATGTGCAATCACGCCGAAAGCAGCAATCACAAGGCCACCGCACCAGCAAATGGCAGCTACAACGCCGCCTTTTCGCGGCCCCACTCGCTCGAGCCAGCCGCCCCACAAGGCGGCGGACGAGCCCAGAAATACGAAGAAAAGCGTAAACGTCCAGCCGAGAAGCGGAATGTTCCAGTCACAGGTCGTCGCCGTGAGCTGACCGAAAAAGCCGAGGTCCTTTGGGCAAGGAATCGACTTTGAGATGCCGACTGCCTTCGTGAGCGGCAGCCAGAAGACCGAAAACCCATATGCCATGCCGATGCATAGATGTATGGCCAGCGCCGCCGGCGGCACGAGCCAGCGGCTAAACCCTGGTTTCGCGATGCTGCGTTCGCGTGAAAGGAGTCCGGGTGAAACTGTGGTGCTTGCTGCAGACATTATTGTTTTCCCCCTCTAAGTGCCTAATATTGCCCCGTCCGCTGTGCTACAGCTAGCGCGGCGTGCGCGAATCGCCTTCCGCTAGCGCTGCACCGAACACCTGAGTCCATAATATGACAGATGCGTTCGTGGGGTTAATCGCGTACGCGATTCCCATGTCCACAAAGCGCGGATCCATGAGATTTTCGCAGTGCGGCGGGCTTTGCAGCCACCCCTGCACCGCCTCCTCGGGGGTCGCAACGCCTGCGGCGATGTTCTCGCCCACTACCCGCCACGCGTAGCCCGCGCGCTTTACGCGACTTGCCGGCGTACTGCCATCCGGACCCTGATGGTCGAAATAGCTGCGCCGCGCCATATCGCGTGAGTGCTCCAATGCGGCAGCGCCAAGCGCGGTCGAAAGCTTAAGCGGAGGTGCAGTGTCAAAGAATTCGCGGCCACAGTGCCGTGGATGGCCGCGCGCCTCGTTCACAAGCGCAAGCGCGCGTCCACTGATGGCGGCCGCATCCTCGGGCTGCGGAGTTGCAAGCGGCGCTGCAAGGACGATCCAAGTGTCAGAACCGCGCGCTGCGATCCCCATGTCGCGCAACCTCGGATCGTCGATCTGCGCGCAATAGTGCTCGCGCAGAAGGCGCATGGTGCCCGCCTCTCCATCCGAGGCGACAACGTGCAGGGAGGAGATCTGCGCCGCGTGGTATCCGGTCGCCGCAAGTGCGACCTTGAGGCTCGAGCCGGTGGCGATACGGCGCGCGACCTCGTTCAGTCCCGCTACGACCCGCAGCCGGTGCGGTATGCCCGGCGAGCGAGCGCAGCCGTGCACGCGCACGGCGTTGATGTCATCCGCTAACGCAGCACTGGCTGATGCGGCGTGCGTTGCGCCAATCACGGCGAACAAAACTATGCTTGGCAGCTGCCAGGGCGCCACGAAATGCAAAGCTCGCATGCAGCACGCGACTTACGCTGCGATCGCCTGGCGATTTGAGAAAAGACACTCCGCAATCTGCACCGCATTCAGCGCCGCGCTCTTCGGGCGCTGATTGCCGGCGACGAACATGGCGATCGAGCTGCCGCACGGATCGCTCACATCCTGCCGGATGCGGCCGACGAGAGTCGCGTCCTCGCCGGAGGCGTCCTTGGGCGTGGGCAAATAGTTGCCGGCGACGTCATTGACGATTTTCACGCCGGGCGCAGCGGCGCGAATCTCGCGCA